>CAYZCB010000076.1:0-1527 GCA_964476815.1 uncultured Candidatus Saccharibacteria bacterium | reverse complement strand
TTTCCCGAACCGGAAACGCCGGTGACGGCGACAAATTTGCCGAGCGGAATATCCACGTCGAGATTTTTGATATTGAAAACATTTCCGCCGCGAATCATAAGCTTGCCCCTGTCCCACGTTCGCCTTTCGTCGGGCATTTCTATTTTTCTGTCTCCGCGCAAATAGTCCAGAGTAAGCGAGCCTGATTTATTCGTCTTCGCCGTGAGTAATTCGTCGAGCCAACCGGCAACGACGACTTCGCCGCCGTGCACTCCCGCGCCCGGACCGATATCAATGATGTAATCGCTCGCGAATATCGTGTCTTCGTCGTGTTCGACGACGAGGATAGTGTTGCCGAGATTTCGCAAATCAAGCAATGTCTTTATGAGCCTGTCATTGTCTCTCTGATGAAGTCCTATCGTCGGCTCGTCGAGAACATAGAGCGCGCCGACGAGGCCGGAGCCGAGCTGGGACGCGAGACGGATGCGTTGAGCTTCACCGCCGGAAAGCGTGTAGGCTTTGCGGTCGAGCGTGAGGTAATCGATACCGACGTCGAGCATAAAGTGGAGGCGCGATTCTATTTCTTTGAGCACGACCTTGGAAATATTTTTCTCCGTTTCGGTCAGTTTCATATCGCTGAAAAATTCCGCCGCCTGCTCGATGGACATTGCCGTCACGTCAACGATATTTTTCTCGTTAATCAAAACGTGCAAAGCTTCCTCACGCAGACGCTTGCCGTGACAGACGTCACACACGTCTTCCGTCCAAATATTTTTCGTACCGAGGCCGTTACAGGCGCTACAGGCTCCGTAGGGAGAGTTGAACGAGAAAAGTCTCGGCTCGACTTCGGGATACGAATATCCGTCGTACGGGCACATAAATTTCACCGACATCAGTCGCTCTTCTTTGTTGGCTTCGACTTTGAGAAGTCCGTCGGATGCCTTGATTGCGTGTTCGCAGGCCTCCGAAAGTCTCTCGCGCGCGTCTTTCGGCTTGGTCTTGAACTCGCTGACGTAAATTTCGTCAATCAAAATATCAATCGTGTGATGTTTGTTCTTGTCGAGCTCTATCCTCTCGCGCAGTCTCTGCATTTTGCCGTCGACTTTCGCCCATTCGTAGCCTTTGCCGAGGAAATCATAAAGCATCTGATAGTATTCGCCTTTCCTACCGACGACGACGGGAGAAAATATTTTTATTTTCTCGGTGGAAATACTCGCACCCATAACTTTCTTGTCGCTTTTCGCTACGTCGCCCGTCGTCACCGTCTTCAAAATAGTTTCGATGATTTCCTCGTGCGAAAGCTTTTTTATTTCCCTGTTGCAGACGAGACAATGCGGTCGGCCGATGCGCGCATAAAGAACGCGGAGATAATCGTATATTTCGGTGATGGTAGCAACGGTCGAACGAGGATTGTTCGAGCGGCTCTTCTGATCGATGGAAATCGCCGGCGAAAGACCGCTGATTTCATCGACGTCGGGCTTCGACATCTGCCTCAAAAATTGCCTTGCGTACGACGAAAGCGACTCGACGTAGCGGCGCTGACCTTCG
>CAYZCB010000075.1:0-1540 GCA_964476815.1 uncultured Candidatus Saccharibacteria bacterium | reverse complement strand
CAAAAAGGATGACAAGCGCCAAAACCGCCAAAATAATTGACTTTTTCATTGATAAATACGATTAATGATTCTAAATTTCTATCTTTATAATAACACTCCATCCCCTTTTCTTTCCGACACTGTAGGGGATAAGAAAAAGCGGCGCGGCACCTTGTGCCGCGCCGCCTTATTCCGTGAAATTTATTTGAGTTCCACTTTTCCGCCTGCCGCTTCGATATCTTTCTTGAGCTTGTCCGCGTCCTCTTTCTTCAATCCTTCCTTGAGAACTTTCGGGGCCGCGTCGACGAGGTCCTTGGCTTCTTTGAGTCCGAGGCCGAGAGCTTCTTTGACGACTTTAATGACGTTGATTTTCGATGCGCCAGCGTCTTTGAGTTCGACGGTGAAGATTGTCTTCTCTTCGCCTGCCGGAGCTGCCGCCGCCGGTCCCGCGACAGCGACTGCCGCCGCCGAGACGCCAAACTTCTCTTCGAGATGCTTGACCAATTCGTGAAGTTCGATGACCGACATTTTTTCTATGGACTCGACGAGAGTTTTGAATTTCGCCGGAGTCTCTACGACTTTTTTCTCTTCTGACATGATGTTTAAGTGATTAAGAATGAATAATTACGCCTGCGGTTTTGACTTGGCGATTTCAGAAAGCGCCATGACAAATCCCTGAATCGGCGAATTGAGTAGATTGACCAATTGCGCGTGAAGGGTGTGAAGCGACGGAATAGACGCGAGTTCCGCGACTTTTTTCGCGTCAACGTAGACGCCGTCGAAAACTCCGCCGATGATCTTCACGTTGTCTTTGTTCTTCTTCTGGAAATCGGAAATTTCGCGATGGCTCGCGAGATTGTCTTCGCTAAATGCCACGGCGAGCTCCGCGACGAACTCCGGCTTCGTGCCGGAAATTTTCGTCGCGTCGAGCGCTCGTCCGACGAGGGTTTTCTTGGCTATGGTGTAG
Source organism: uncultured Candidatus Saccharibacteria bacterium (assembly GCA_964476815.1). Classification (GTDB taxonomy): domain Bacteria; phylum Patescibacteriota; class Minisyncoccia; order Phycocordibacterales; family UBA6065; genus DATKHE01. The sequence continues at coordinate 594 of CAYZCB010000075.1, read as the reverse complement.
CCGACTCCCTCCCCGCGAAGTGTTTTCCTAAGCTTGTTCTGCTCATTGACCTTGATGCCTTTGACGCCGAGAAAGACGATGGATTTGGCTTTCGAAAAAGATTTCTCGAGCTTCTCCACAATCTCTTTTTTCTTTGCTTTGTTGATTGCCATTTGTTTGACAATTGTCTGTTAATAAAAGGTTTGGCCCGCCGCATCAAATGCGGCGGGCCGGAGTTTGGACGCTACAAGCTTGCTTGTAGCGTTTCGACCTCGGCGGGACTTATGGTTGCCCGCTTTCTCCGGCCTTTGTCATTACCCTATCAAAATAGGGAAAAAATGCAAGAAAAAAACCGGTGTCATTGGGACGCCGGTTCGAGAATGCCTGGGAGTTTTGTCTGGAGGTCAAAACTCGGCAAGCGGTAGGTCTTCGGTATTTCGCGGTTGTAAAACCATCCGTCGTCGTAGAGACTCTGGACAATTGCCCGCGACAGCTTCGAAAGTCTGTGCTCGATGTAAAGAATTCCGAACCGTTTCGAGTAGCTGTCAATGGAAAAATACGCGTCGAGCTCCCTCACCCAAACCCGCCTAGCAATAATGTTCTCGACGACGGATT
>CAYZCB010000074.1:0-1587 GCA_964476815.1 uncultured Candidatus Saccharibacteria bacterium | reverse complement strand
TCCGAGCGGCGCAAACATATCCGCATGAGCCGTTTGTTCCGCTTGAAACGTCGGTGAGATATCTCGCATTATTCGCGCTAGCTTTGTCGGAATAGAAATTTGCGTTACTAGCACCATTTCCTAGCGCCGCAATGGCCGCCCATTGCGGCGCGCCAGCCGAAGTCCCGCCGACCGTGTACCATTTTCCGTTTCGGACAATCGGAAATCCGCTCGCAGGGTCCGCGTCATACGCGACGTCGGGAATCGCGCGCATCCCTCCTGCTTTCGGAATGCTGTACGCCGACTGGAAACTCGGCTCTTTTTCGTAAGCGCTGATTCCTCCACCCGAACCGCTCCACGCCGTTTGTTTCTTGAGTGTTCCGTTTGTATTGAGCGTCAAAGACGTGCCGCCGACACCGATAACATTTGGCGATGATGCTGGCCAGCTCGCTCCCGTGCCGTCATCGCCCGAAGAAGCGAAAAATGGCGCTTTTGATTTCGAAATGAAATGCGAATCCATCGTCGTTTCCTCGGGAAATTCGCCTCCGCCCCAAGACATTGATATTGCGGAGGCGTCGGAAACTTTCGCGGCGTAATCGACGGCAGAGAGAAGGTTTGCTCCGCTTGGAGTCGTCGCTTCGACGAGCAAAATTTTCGCTTTCGGAGCGATGGCGTGCGCCCATTCAATATCCAAGGACGTCTCCATCGCCCAACCGCTATCAGCTTTCACTGACGAACTCATTTTATGTTTCGTAAAGCAACCGTTTTTCGTCGTGCAGTCAGGTAAATTAAATACTTTATCAAAAACCGCCAAATCATTTTCAATCGTCGTATCGTCATATGCGCCGACGATGACTATTGTGCCTTTGCCACCCGTCGCCGGCAGATTATAAATATTTTTTATTTGGCTTGGCGTCATTCCCTGCGGGCTCTTCGTGTCACTTGCATATATATGTATCGGTGAGCGACCTTGGAAATCGGAAAAATGATAACTTGCCTGCGCTGGGTACGCCGAAAAGAAAATAAAAAGAGCAAAAAGAGAAACAAATACCGCCGTAAATGTTTTCATAAACTTTTATTTAGCTGTTAATGAAACTCAATTCCCTATCTCGGAAAGACAACGAAGAAGAAGGTGATGAATGCGTACGCACCGGCAATAGTGAGAGGCACCGATGCGATTTGAATGACTTTGTTCATAATTTTTTGAAAATATTAATCCGACAAAGAAATTCTATTCCCACACGTTTCTTTTGTCAACTCTGTCACATCTTATGTACCTGTGGATAACTTCTTGCCTATTATTGACAGACGTATATACTATTTGTATGCATCCGATACAAGAAAAACTTTTGAAACTCATCGACGAGAAAAATATCGGTCACCTCACCCTCCGCGATATTGGTGCTCTCATTGGCGAAAAATTACCGCAAAAAGTAAAACATCACCTATCACAGCTCGAGCGCAAAGGCTTCATTGCCATAGACAAGAAAAATAAAAGTATAAAAAGAGTAAATGCAAAGTCGGCCTCTGTCGGCATGTTTGTATCGATTCCGATCCTCGGCTCGGCCAACTGCGGACCGGCGACGATATTTGCCGACGAGAACATCG
>CAYZCB010000073.1:0-1608 GCA_964476815.1 uncultured Candidatus Saccharibacteria bacterium | reverse complement strand
ATATGGCATTTATCGACGAAGTTGAATTTCACGCGAAGGCCGGGACAGGAGGCTCCGGCGTTGAGCGCTGGCTTCACGAAAAAGGAAAAGAGTTTATGGGACCCGCAGGCGGAAACGGAGGCCGTGGCGGCGATGTCTACGTTTTGGCCGTGCGCGATATTGGCATTTTGACGACGTATAAAAACATAAAACTGTTCGAAGCGGAAAAAGGCGGCGACGGCGGCAAGAAAAGCATGGATGGTAAAACGGGCGAAGACCTCGTTTTGAAATTGCCGATTGGTTCCGTCGTGTCGAATCTCGACACTGAACAGAAATTCGAGCTTCTCAAAGAAGGCGAAAAAATTTTGATACTTAAAGGCGGCCGCTATGGTCTCGGCAACGAGCATTTCAAGGCGTCGACAAACGTTCGCCCGCTCCAAACGACCGATGGAAGAGCGGGCGAAGAGGCGGATTTCCACGTGGAAATCAAACTCATCGTCGACGCCGGATTTGCCGGATTCCCGAACGCCGGAAAATCTTCTCTCCTCAACGCTTTGACCAATGCGAAGGCAAAAGTCGCGAGCTATCAGTTCACGACGCTCGAACCGAACCTCGGCGAAATGCACAAATTTATTTTGGCGGATATTCCCGGTCTCATCGAAGGTGCATCGGAGGGCAAAGGTCTCGGCGACAAATTTCTGCGTCACATCGAACGCACGAAAATGATTATTCATTGCATTTCGCTCGAAAACGAAGACATAAAGCTGGCTTACAAAACAATTCGCGCCGAGCTTGAGGCGTATTCGCAGGAGCTCACGACGAAAAAAGAAATCCTTGTCCTCACCAAGACCGACCTCGTCGATGAGAAAACGTTGGCGAAGAAAATAAAGGAAGCCAAGAAACTCAATCCGGACGTTTTTTCCGTTTCGATTGTCGATGACGAGCAGATAAAGAAATTTAAAGACGATTTGGTAAAGATTTTGCGTGAGTTATAATAATAAAATGAAAAACAAAGGTTCGGCGGTCGTGTGGGTTATTGTTGTAATCGCTATTATCGTTATCGCCGGCGGGATTTATTTTTATTCGCAACCGAAACAATCGGCAGTCGTACCAGCGCAATCAGACATAGTAAGTGTGACAATTGACCAAAGTTCTCTCACTACGACATCTAGCTTTCCGACAATCACAGGAACTGCTACAAACACGCCATCAGTCAGTGTAGACATCGATGGATACCTTCCTGCTAAAGGCGACACCGTTGCTCTTTACACGGGTAAGGCGCCTGTAATAAGTGGGAATTGGTCATTTACACCGTCAGAATCTGGAGCGGCTTTCGGAGGCCCACAAGGTCTTGATAAAGGAACTTACATAATTTTTGTTGGTCAAAACGAGAGTATGTCTCTTGCTACAGGAACTCTGACAGTAAAATGAAAACTTACAAACCCACAATTGGTCTCGAAATTCACGCGGAATTAAAGACGCGGACGAAGATGTTTTGCGATTCGAAAAATGATGCGGACGAAATCCGTCCGAACGTAAACGTTTGTCCGATTTGCATGGGTCACCCGGGGACGTTGCCTGTCATAAACAAAGAAGCCGTCAGAAACGTCATTCGTGTCGGCACGGCTG
>CAYZCB010000072.1:0-1659 GCA_964476815.1 uncultured Candidatus Saccharibacteria bacterium | reverse complement strand
AGGCTTCAGCGTTTCTTCAAGAAGCGGTCAAGTCCCACGTAGTAGTAAGGCCAAGCGTCTATGGCGAACTGGCGCGTATCCAAAAGACCGCACTCAGTCAATCGACGACTGGCAAAGGATTCACGTCTGACCAATAGTGTTAGTTTCAGTTTTCGAGGGCCAGGAACGCACACGCGTCCTGGCCCTTTTTCTTTTAATATTGTCTGTTATACTTTGCGTATGAACTTGAGACGCTCCTTTTTGTGTTTTACGTTTTCTTTTCTCTCGATCATTTCTTTTCATTCGGCTTTGGCGGCTTCTATTTCCGTCGCTTCGACCGGTGTCCCGTCTTCGTCAGCCACGACGACTAACATTATTTTTCCACCGACCTGTTTTCTTTCGAATTCTCTGGTTCGAGCAAGCTTTCTTTCCACTAATACAAAAGTTTCCGCCGGAAGCGACGTGACTCTCGCCGGCACAATCGACAACCTCAACAGCTATCCGATTTCAGATTTGACTCTCGTCGCTCGCGTCGTCAAACTCCAAAAGAGGGCGGGCTCTCCGTATGACACGGCGACGGACACGGTCGACCGCGTCGTCCCTCTCACGGGAATATATTTAAATTCCAAAGCCACCGCTTCGTTCTCGTTTACCTATCACGTGCCGTCGGACCTTCCGACCGGACCGTATCGCGTTGACCTATTTCTAAACGGTTCCGACCAATTCGCAATCGGAGGCAATGAATATCTCGATGCTCCGCTTACCACATATCCTTTGGCTGTCACCGGAAAAACGACGCAAACTTCTTTCTTCGACCTTTCGACGCTCAAAGTGAACGGCATCGCTCCGACGGCGCAAATGCTTTCGACCATTTCCGTCCCCACCGCGACGACATCCGTCTCGGTCATGAATATATACGGCGTGCCCCGAAGCGCGAGCGTCACATGGTCTCTCTACAGCGGTAATTTCATAAATCCCTCGGCTCTCGTCACGAGCAAAACCGACACACTCCATCTTTCGCCCGGTACGAAAAATACCGTTTCGTTCGCCTACGCGAATTTCGTCCACGCCAAGTATCTTCTTGTGGGAAAAATTCAAGACGGGACCAAAAATTCTCTCTTTTCTCTCCGTATCGGCAGGAGCGATGTCGTCGAACCAAACGCTCGCTCGCTTTATCTCTCAAGCTTTCCTCTTTTGGTCGGAACAGCGAGTATTGCTGGGTGCCTCACTCAAAATTATTCAAACATCGTCGCTACGACGACAGTCAATATCGCTTTAACCGCCGCAAGCGGCGCGTCTCTATGGTCGGGAAGTTTTCAAGAAGGCAATTTCTCGTCGTATCCGTTCCAAATGCATTTTGTCCCGGCATCAAACCTCCTTCAATCAATGACGCTCTCCGTAAATACCGTTGACCAGTCGGGAAAAATTCTCTCTTCTTCGTCGGTCTCCTATATGTGTGACCCCATAAGATGCGCGGGTTTGAAAGCGTCTTCAAGCTCGGACATACTCACGTATGTGTATGTAATTGTTGGCATACTTGTTGTCCTACTTATTCTCCTTATTGCGTTGAAGAAGAAAAAGATTCCACCGCAAAATAGTCCTAATATCGGAAATATATGAGTAAAAAATATTTACAATTAACAATATTTCTTTTTTCCGTAATTTTTTTATCATCTTTTC
>CAYZCB010000071.1:0-1783 GCA_964476815.1 uncultured Candidatus Saccharibacteria bacterium | reverse complement strand
GCCTCGGCCATCGCCGACCAATCGCTCGAACTCTTGAAGAAAGAAGTCGACGCCATCGTCGTCATCCCGAACGACCGACTTCTCGCGACCATAGATCGAAATACGACCGCAAAGCAAGCTTTCGCTATGTGCGACGAAGTCCTGCGCCAGGGCGTCGAAGGCATTTCCTATTTGATTACGATGCCGGGCATCATCAACATCGACTTCGCCGATATTCGCGCCATTATGGAAAACGCCGGCTCGGCACTTATGGGTATCGGTCAAGCTTCCGGCGAAAAACGCGCCGAAGAAGCCGCGAAGATGGCAATCAGCTCGCCTCTTCTCGATCTCTCGATAAACGGCGCCAAAGGCGTCCTCTTCTCCATCGCCGGCGGCGACGATGTCGGCATGCTCGAAATCCAGGACGCGGCAAAAATCATTACCGAATCGATAGACCAAAACGCCAAAGTCATTTTCGGCGCCATCAAGGACGACAAGCTCAAGAAAGGCGACATCAAAGTCACCGTCATCGCCACTGGATTTGGCGAAGGCGCGGCTAACCTTATGCACAAAAGACTCTTCCAGGACGACAAAACCAAACCGGCGGGAATATTCAATAGTGGAAGCGCATCGGTAAAAGACAAGAAGGAAGAAGAGAAAAATAAAAAAGAAGAAAAGAAATCTCTACCGACGATAGAAGAAGACGACTGGGGCGGAGTACCTTCGTTTCTCCGACGTAAAAAATAAATGTACGACGTGGCAATCATTGGCGGCGGACCGGCAGGAGTCGCGGCGGGAGTCTATGCGTCCCGCAAACGCCTCAAAACGGTTTTTATAACGAAAGATTTCGGAGGCCAATCGGCCGTCTCCGACGAAATCCAGAATTGGATTGGCACGGAGAAAATCTCCGGCGCCGAGCTCGCGGCGAATCTGAAAAAGCATTTGGAAGCATACGCTGGGGACGTTGTCGCCATTAAAGAAGGCGAAATGTGCCAGAAAATAGAAAAGAAAGGTGCCGCGTTCGTCGTCTCGACGAACGCGGCTTCCTACGAAACGCGCACTATTCTCATTACCGCGGGCAGCCACCGGAGAAAGCTCGACGTGCCGGGCGCAGACATTTTCGAAAATAAAGGCATTACCTACTGCGCCTCTTGCGACGGACCGCTTTTCGCCGACCAAGACGTGGCGATTGTGGGCGGTGGGAACGCCGCCTTCGACTCCGCCGCGGAGCTTCTCGCCTACTGCAAATCGGTCACCCTGATAAACAGAAGCGATGAATTTCGCGCCGACCCCGGCGCGGTGAAAAAAGTCCTGTCGAATCCAAAAATGCACGCCATTTTAAACGCAAAACTTACCGAAATTTTCGGCGGCAAATTCGTCAAAGGGCTGCGCTATCTTGACCAAGAATCAAAGGAAACAAAGGAACTCGCCGTGACGGGCATCTTTGCCGAAATCGGCTCGATTCCTTCGACGGAATTCCTCAAAGGTCTCGTCGATTTAAATCAATACGGAATGGTCGTCACCGACCCGAAAACCCAAAAGACTTCTTGCGAAGGCATCTGGGCGGCCGGTGACGTCACGGACGGCCTTTATCATCAAAACAACATCGCCGCCGGCGACGCGGTCAAAGCCCTCGAGGACCTCTACCTCCATCTACACGCGAAATAAAATTGCTATACTTTCGGTATGGATAAAAATTCAATCGGAGAAATCGATGATGTTGTCGGATCAACGGATACGTACGGAAGACAAAAATACCCGAGACTGTATCCCATAGCGACAAAACTTCTCATTGTATTTTCTT
>CAYZCB010000070.1:0-1864 GCA_964476815.1 uncultured Candidatus Saccharibacteria bacterium | reverse complement strand
CGCCCTTTTCAACTGCAGGGATGAATTCTTTCGGGATGACGCCGCCCTTGATCGAGTTGATGAATTCGAAATCGTCGTAGCGTTTGACGTTCTTCGGAATTTTTTCGCCTTCGACAAGCGGAGGAAGCGGTTTGAGAATAATTTTGACGTGACCGTACTGACCTTTACCGCCGGACTGTTTGATGTATTTGTGTTCGGCTTCGGCGGTTCCGAGAATGGTCTCGCGATACGCGACTTGCGGTTTACCGACGGTGGTGTTGACGCCGAATTCCCTTTTCATTCGGTCAACCATGATTTCGAGGTGAAGTTCTCCCATGCCGGAAATAATCGTCTCGCCCGTTTCGGCGTTTGCCGTGATTTTAAAGGTCGGGTCTTCATTCGCGAGTTTGCGGAGAGCCATGCCCATTTTTTCCTGGTCGGCTTTTGTCTTAGGCTCGACGCGAAGCGACACAACCGGCTCGATAAATTTGATAACTTCGAGAAGAATCGGATTATTTTCGTCGCAGAGTGTGTTACTCGTGAGCGCGTCTTTGAGACCGACGGCGGCGGCGATCTCACCGGCAAAAACTTTCTTCACTTCTTCGCGTTTGTCGGCTTGAAGTCGGACAATGCGCGAAAGGCGTTCTTTCTTGCCCGTCGATGAGTTGTAAATATACGAACCAGCTTCGAGTGTTCCGGAGTAAACGCGGAAAAACGTGAGAGCGCCGACGAACGGGTCGTTTTGAAGTTTGAACGCGAGCGCGGAGAATGGTTCAGAGTCGTCGGCGTGGCGGAAAATTTCTTCGCCCGTGTTCGGGTCGGTACCCTTGACGGCCGGAATGTCGAGAGGCGACGGAAGATAATCTACGACGGCGTCGAGGATGAGTTGGACACCCTTGTTTTTGAGAGCCGAGCCGGTCATCACGGGGAAGATGTGGTTGCCGAGCACGGCTTTGCGTAAACCTTTCTTTATCGTTTCCAAATCGAAAACTTTTCCCTCGAGATACGCGGTCATGAGCGAATCGTCCGTCTCGGCGATTCTTTCTATCATTTGAGCGCGCCATTTTTCGGCGTCGGCACGTAATTTTTCCGGAATTTCGAATTCTTTGACGTCCATACCCATTTCACCTTCGAAGTGATAGGCCTTCATCCTGATGAGGTCTATGACGCCCTCGAAATTTTCTTCGGAACCAATGGGCAGTTGAATTGGCACGGCGTATTTGCTCAAGCGTTCGAGAATCGATTTGTAGGAATTTTCGAAAGACGCGCCCATGCGGTCCATTTTGTTTATGAAACAAATGCGCGGCACTTTGCTTTCGTCGGCATAGCGCCAGTTGGTTTCGGATTGCGGTTCGACTCCGGCGACACCATCGAAAACGACGACCGCGCCGTCGAGGACGCGAAGCGAGCGCTTCACTTCGACCGTAAAATCAATGTGTCCGGGGGTGTCGATGATGTTGAAGCGGACTTTTTTTGAAGTGTCGCCTTTCGGCATATATGAAGGACTCCAGAAACACGTGATGGCGGCGGCGGTGATGGTGATGCCACGCTCACGTTCTTGTTCCATCCAGTCGGTGACGGTGTCGCCTTCGTGGACTTCGCCGATTTTGTGCGTCATTCCCGTGTAGAAAAGAATGCGCTCCGACGTCGTCGTCTTGCCAGCATCGATATGGGCGATAACTCCGAAATTGCGAACCTTATCAAGCGGATAATCTCTGTTCATATATATTGTATGTGATTTTTATAGATGAAAAATTATATTACCAGGCAAAATGAGCGAAAGCTTTGTTGGATTCGGCCATTTTGTGGACGTTTTCGCGTTTCTTGACTGCTTCACCTTCGTTTTTCGAAGCGGCAATGATTTCATCGGCAAGTTTCTTGTGCA
>CAYZCB010000069.1:0-1930 GCA_964476815.1 uncultured Candidatus Saccharibacteria bacterium | reverse complement strand
GCGCTCGAATGCGCCGCCGACCTCGGAGGCAACCAAACGTTTTGGAATTATCTCGACGAAATATTCGCCATCACGCCCTCGGACGACGGACTCGATCCGGCACAGTTGCCCATCATAGCCAAAGATGTCGGTCTTGATGTCACGGCATTTAATGCCTGCCTCGCAAGCGGAAAAGAAGCTCCGAAAGTCCAAGCTGATGTGAACGACGCGACGGCTGCCGGCGGCACGGGCACGCCATATACCGTTTTCGTCACGCCGAAGGGTAATATCGCGAACACAAACGGCGCCATCCCCTATAGCGCGGTCCAAAATTACATCCAAATTATTCAGAGCAATCTCTAGCTAAAGAATTCTGTCCAAATGTTTCCAGATCGCGTACATAGCGAATGTGTCAAGTTCGCAATATCTTTTTAAATTTTCGGCAATTTCGTTTCTTTCTTCTTTGGTGATATGCGTCGTGGTAAGCTCGTTCCATTTTTGCGACGCGGTGCCGCCTTCTTGAATTTCGAGTTTCTTGTAAGAAAGTTCCGGCGCTAGAACGGGTAAAACATATTTTATGGAAGTCGAGCCCTTGAAGTCCTTGTGCACGTAAAATTGTTTGGAGAAAATATCCATGAGGTCGTAGACGCGAGCGTTCAACGCCTCAAGAAAAGATTTGGCTTCGGGAATCCTTTTCGCAAGCTCGTTATTTATCTTACATTCAAATTTCTTGTTCCAGACGATGACGTTGCCTGTCGGTCCAATGTGATTTTGAAGCGATTTCACAAAATGTTCGCTCGGATTATCGCTTCCCGTGTGAAGAAACTCTTTGTGAACAGGTTCCACGCCCGCTTTTTCGACGATATGAAGCGAGTATTGAAAAGGAATTTGCTGGTATGGCGAAAAGTCGTCGAATCGAGGAATGGCTGACGGATACGTCTCGTAATCGAGAAAATAGAGAGGAAAAACAAGGTTTTTTAACTCTTTACTTATTTCCACTTTATTTTTAATTTCTATATTTTCGACATACGCTCTGACTTGATTTTGTTGGATTTCCGAAAGTTCAATATTGTCCGGCAAGTCTTCGAGTTTGAAAATACCCCTGTCGGCGAATTCTTGGAGTTTTTTCTTGCTCATACCGATGCGAGCGATGTCGTGAATGCCGTATTCGGGAACTGTCGGGTTTGAATAAGTAAACGTCGCGCAGTGAGCCGAACGACCTTTGTAGACGCAATCGCAATATCCTGGTGGCTCTTTCTCTTGCGACAAATATTCTTTCGCTACGTTCATTTCGAATTCGACTTTGGGTAGAAGTTCCTCTATCTCTTTCGTTTGATTGCTTATGGTGAAAAGCTTTTCAATATCAAGCTCGCCGTGTCTCTCATATTTCGAATTGAGATGGATAATATTCGCAACATCGATTTTGATTCCGCATTTTTTTAGAAGCGCGACTTGGAAAGACAAATCGTAAAGATGGGTTTTCTCGTCCACATCGTTACTTGCTTTGATTTCGAATATAGAATATTTTCCCGTTTCTTTGTCGTATTGCAAAATGTCGAGCGCCGCGAGAAATCCGTCTTTGAGAAATACCGGCTGAAAAAGAGTCCGCTCTTTTTCAGCAATATATTTTTGTGTAAGCTTCTGCGCCTGCTCGTCTCGGCCCTCAATCAAAACACCGGTCGGAAAAAGTCTCCTTGCAACGATTTCGACTTCGTTTCCGGTCTCGATGATTGATTTTTCGAATTCCGAAAGCGGAAAAGAATAGAAAATTTTCGGCTTGTGAAGCTTTAACCATGCGTTTTTCTTGCATTCCCGCCATAGCAAATACTCTGTCTTAGATATATTCACATCAAAAATATACCACAATCGCCTTACCTGCCTCGCCGGCAAGGCGGGTTTTTCGGCGTTTTTAAATGCTTGACAAATTATCTTTATATGTGTATTATATGGA
>CAYZCB010000068.1:0-1980 GCA_964476815.1 uncultured Candidatus Saccharibacteria bacterium | reverse complement strand
CAGTACAAGACGGTCAGCAAGAGTGTCGGCGGCATGAGTCCTCTCGGTCTCGCTCTCATCGCCATTGCCGGCATCTTCGTGGTCCTCTATTTTCAGAACAAATTTCTCGTGCTCGTGGGACTTCTGATGATTTTTTGTTCCGCTTACGTCTTTATCCGTCGCGGCGCTCACCGCGACGGATATTTCGAAGGCTATTACGAAATGATGACCAAGCTCGGCAGCCGCGACGAACGTGAAGTCCCGGACAAATCCGGTAAGTAGTTTTTTCATAAATTCGGCGCCCTGACATTTGGGGCGCCCTTTTTATTGGCATTTTTCAAATATTTTTTTATTTGAGGCGTATAATTAAATTATGGAACCTCTCGCATCAAAGATAAGACCGAAAACGCTCAAAGAATTTATCGGCCAAGAACACTTGGTCGGACCAAAGGGGCCTTTGCGGATGGCGATAAAAGACAAACACCTTTTCTCGTTTATTCTCTGGGGACCGCCGGGAGTCGGCAAGACGACACTCGCGAGGATATATGCGCACGCGCTCAACGCCAAACTCTACGAACTTTCCGCCGTGTCCGCCGGCAAAGACGACATAAAAAATATCGTGAGTGACCCGACGCTTCTCGACCCGCGGCCGAAACTGCTTTTCCTTGACGAGATACATCGCTTCAACAAGGCCCAGCAAGATTTCCTTTTGCCCCTCGTCGAAAACGGACAGCTCTCACTCATTGGCGCGACGACGGAGAATCCGAGTTTTGAAATCATATCGCCTTTGCTTTCTCGTTGCCGGGTTTTTGTTTTAAACAGTCTTTCCGACAAAGAAATAAAGAAAATCGTGGAGCGGACAAAAATAAAAGTGCCGAAAGAAGCTCTCGACTGGCTTATCAACTTGGCCAACGGCGACGCGCGCATAGCTATCACGGCAATCGAGAACACCAAACAAGTCTACGGCAACATCACGGTGGAAACCTTAAAAAGCGCTTTCGAGCACACTTTCATTCGTTTCGACAAGAAAGGCGATGAGCATTACGACACCATTTCGGCATTTATAAAAAGTATGCGCGCCGGAGACGTGGACGCGACGCTTTATTATCTCGCGCGGATGGTCCTTGGCGGGGAAGACCCGAAATTTATCGCTCGTCGAATGGTCGTGTTCGCGTCGGAAGACATCGGACTTGCCCTTCCGACGGCACTCGTCGTCGCAAATGCGGTATTTGAAGCTGTGGAAAAGATTGGACTACCCGAAGCGCAGATAAATCTCGCTCACGGCGCTTCGTATCTCGCACTTGCCGCAAAAGACCGAAGTTCGTATGACGCCTATTTTGAAGCGCTTCTCGACGTGAAGAAACTCGGCAACTTGCCGATACCTTTAAAAATAAGAAACGCTCCGACGAAACTTATGAAAGACCTCGGCTATCACAAAGGTTATACGAAATACGACAAGGAAAGTTATTTGCCGGACAAAATCAAAGGCAAGAAATATTTGAAGAGGCCTCGCCCGTAGGCTATGGCCGAGGGAAATAAAAAAACAGCCCTGCACCAATGTGCGCGGGCCGTGTTTATGTGAGCTTCCCGATCCTTCTTTCTGCTTCCTTGTGACTGATTCCCGCAACATATCCTCCGTTGAGCACGGTTTGATAGTTGGCTCTTTCGATAGCACGTTCCCTCGGATCTTTCCATCCGAAGATTCTAAGCGGAGCTGTTACAGGAATTGTCAGCCAGTATATGGCGAAATACAATAATTTCATAAGGGACTCCTTTCGTTTTCCACACTATTCCTATCGCTATTTTTTGTCAATGAAAGTTTTGACGAGTTTTTCGATTCGTTTGTTTTCCTTCGGCGAGAACCATTTTACGTTTTCCCGCCTCGCGTCGACGGAGCGTCCGCGCGAGTCGAGGCGGGTGTCTCTTTTAAACCACGTCATCTGGCGTTTGGCATAGCGATAAATTTCTTTTTCGAGCTCGGAGAGCATTTTCTCCCGCGAA
>CAYZCB010000067.1:0-2032 GCA_964476815.1 uncultured Candidatus Saccharibacteria bacterium | reverse complement strand
CTTTCAATTACCCGATGCTTATGGCGGCGGATATTTTGCTTTACGACGCGGACGTTGTGCCGGTGGGGCAGGACCAAAAACAGCACGTCGAATACGCGCGCGACACGGCGCAAAAATTCAATCGCATTTTCGGAAGCGAAATTTTCAAATTGCCGACCGATTTGATTCTTTCAAACACGGCTGTTGTGCCGGGAAACGACGGAAGAAAAATGTCCAAATCGTACGGCAACGATTTGGGACTTTTCGCTTCGGACGATGAAATAAGGAAATTCGTAATGGCTATCGTTACGGATTCTTCGGGCGAACGCCCAGAAAATGTATATGCGATTCATTCGCTTATTCGTCCAAAAGCGGAGCTTGAAAAATTATATGCGGAGAAAAAAGGGAAGTATAAGGAACTCAAAGAGGCTTTGATTGCCGACCTTATCGCATTTATCCGGCCGCTTCGCGAGCGCCGCGAAAAAATAGCGAAAGACCCGAAGAAAGTTTTGAAAATTCTAGAGGGCGGCGAGAAGTCCGCTCGCGAAGCGGCCGAAAAGAAAATGGAAATTGTTAAAAAAGCCATTGGCGTAAATTAAAAATATGAAACGAACATACATAAAAGATTTAGAAAAAAAGGTTGGCGAAACGGTCACGGTCAAAGGCTGGGTGGATATTCGTCGCGACCAAGGCAAGCTCATTTTCTTCGATTTTCGCGATATGACCGGCTACGTCCAAGGCGTCGTTCTTCCGAACGCAAAATCCGTGCATGAAATCGCGGCGAAACTTCGTCCGGAATGGGTCGTCGAAGTTGAAGGAAAAATAAACGCTCGTCCGGAGAAAAACGTCCAAAAAGACAAACAAAACGGCGCAATCGAACTCGAAATCTTGAAAATCACCGTTCTTAACGAAGCCCAAACGCCGCCCATCGACGTGCGAAGCGACGGCAGGGAAATCGGCGAGGAAAGTCGTCTCACGTATCGTTATCTTGACCTTCGCCGCCCGCGGCTTCAGAAAAATATTCGCGACAGGCACGCGGTAAATATGTTCATCAGAAACTGGCTCACGAAAGAAGGTTTTGCGGAAATAGAAACGCCGCTTCTTACAAAATCCACGCCGGAAGGTTCGCGAGATTACATCGTGCCGTCGCGACTCGAGAACGGAAAGTTTTACGCGTTGCCCCAATCGCCGCAGCAATACAAACAGCTTCTCATGGTTTCCGGTTTCGAAAAATATTTCCAATTTGCCCGATGTATGCGCGACGAAGACACGCGCGGCGACCGCCAACCGGAATTTACCCAGCTCGACCTCGAGATGAGTTTCGTCGACAAGGAAGACGTTATGGCGATAAACGAAAAACTCATCATCGAACTTGTGCAGACGATAGCGCCCCACAAGAAAATCCAAGATATTCCTTTTCCGCGCATTCCGTACAAGGAAGCGATGGAAAAATACAAGAGCGACAAGCCGGACATCAGGAAAGATAAAAACGATCCGAATCTCTTGGCTTTCGCTTGGATCGTGGACTTTCCAATGTTTGAAAAAGCTGACGATGGAAAATGGACATTTACACACAACCCTTTTTCCGGCACGAAGCCCGAGTCATACGACGATCTCATGAATAAGACGAATATCGAGAAAATTATGGCGGCGCAGTATGACATCACGCTGAATGGCAATGAAATCGGTGGCGGAAGTATCCGAAATCACAGACCGGAAGCTTTGCGAAAAGTTCTCGAAATCATGGGTTTCAGCGGCGAAAAAATAGAAAAAGAATACGGCCATATGCTCAAAGCTTTCGAAATGGGTACTCCGCCACATGGCGGCATAGCGTGGGGCATGGATAGAATTATGTCTATTCTTGAAAACGAACCAAACATTCGCGAAGTCATTGCTTTTGCAAAGACCGGCGAAGGCCGCGACTTGATGATGAAAGCTCCGTCCGAAGTTTCCGCTGAACAACTGCGCGAACTTGGCATCGAGATCAAGAAATCAAAGAAATAAAAATGGTAGATATCGTTTTTGAAGCTCACGGCACGACCTACGACAACGA
>CAYZCB010000066.1:0-2049 GCA_964476815.1 uncultured Candidatus Saccharibacteria bacterium | reverse complement strand
AGCAAAGGCGAACCGATGAAAATCGACGAATATGTTCCTGCGGTGATACCGACGAGAAGAGCAAGGGCGAAATTCTGCGTCGCGGCGGGACCGACGATGTAGAGAACGAGAATGGCGAGAAGCATGGTGAGAGACGTGTTGATGGAACGAACAAACGTCTGGTTGATGGATTCGCCGACGATTGTGTCGAAATCTTTTTTCTCCTTGAATTCTTCGTTTCGGCGCAAGTTTTCACGGACGCGGTCGAAAACGACGATGTTGTCGTGGACGGAGAAACCGATAATGACGAGAAGCGCTGTGATGAAAAGAGTGTCGACTTCAATACCCATCAAATGGCCAAGCAATGCGAAGAGGCCGAGAGGAATCAAAATGTTGTGGACCAGAGAGACGACCGCGATGATGCCGTATTTCCACGACGAGACGGGTTTCGAAACTTTTCTGAAAGCAAAGCTGATGAAAAGAATAATGGCGCAAAGCACAAGGACGATTGAAATCCACGATTTCTGGAGAGCTTCGGCGCCGAGTGTCGGACCGACCGAATCAAACTCTTTTTCCGAAACGGAATATTTGCCGCTCTCCGAAAGTCCGGAGAGAACTTGCGCTTCCTCTCCGTCAGAAATCTGCGAAGAGCGGATTATGAAATCGTTTTCTCCGGAAGGTCGCACGGAGACATCTGTCGCGCCCGCGGAAGAAACGACGGAAGAAATATCGGTTGTCGCGGGAGACGACGAAGCGTAGGTCACTTCGAGAAGCGAACCGCCGGTAAAATCGATTCCGGGCTTAAGTCCAAAGACAAATATCAAGATTAAAGAAGCGAGGACGAGGATTCCCGAGAACGTGTAGAATATTTTTCTGTGGTTTACGATAAACATATTATTTGTTTTTTATGCCGGAGCCGAAAAGGAATTTCGCCATCGGGTGCTCGCCCGTCACGCCCAAGGACATAAGAAACGTCCTCGTGACGGTGATTGCCGTAAACATCGAAACCAAGACGCCAATGAGAAAGACGAGAGCGAAACCTTGAACTATGGGAGTCGATGCGAAGTAGTACAAAATGATGGCGGTAATGATGGAAGAGAGGTTGCTGTCGCGAATCGAAAGCCACGCGCGATGAAAACCTTCCCTGATGGCTTCGGGCAACGCGCGGCCGCGGCGGAGTTCTTCTTTCGTTCTTTCGAAAATGAGAATGTTCGCGTCGACCGCCATACCTATCGAGAGAATAAACCCCGCTATGCCAGCAGAGGTCAAGGTCACCGGAATGAGTTTGAAAATGGCAAGGTTGAGGGCCGTGTAAATCACGAGAGCGATCGACGCCACAAGTCCGGGCAAGCGATACCAAAGGATAAGAAAGAGAGCAATGATGACGAAAGCCACGAGCCCGGCAAATATCGAAGCGTCGAGAGCGGACGATCCGAGGGACGCACCGATTGTCTGTGTCGAAATGAGCGTGATGGGAAGAGGTAAAGCGCCGAGATTGAGGTCGCTTACGAGCGATTTAGCTTCGTTGAGAGAGAAATTGCCCGTGATTTGAGCGTTGCCGCCCGGGATTTCCTGCTGAATGACTGGCGCCGAGTCGAGACTGCCATCAAGAAATATGGCGAGGCGCTGGCCAATGTTGTTTTTGGTTATGGTATCGAAAAGAGTCGCGCCTTGGTCGTTGAAATTGAGCGAAACATACGGCTGATACGTCGTCGGGTCGTATTGCACGGAGGCTGATTTGACGAGAGCTCCGGTGAGACCTGTCGGAATAAAAGTCATCGTGGACGTCGATTTCGCGCTTGAGGGAGTTGACGAGCTCACGAGCATAAAAGCGAGCTGCGGCGTCTTGCCTATCATACTTTCCGCTTGCGTAAGATTCGTAACGCCCGGAAGTTCGACGATGAGACGATACTGCGTCTGTCCGACTTCACCGCCCTCTTCCGTCTGAACTATGGGTTCCGAAACGCCGAAAATGTTTATGCGATGAGTGATGTCCGCCGACAAAGCATTCATGGAGTCGCCAATTTCGGTCGCGGGAACTTGGGACGTGTCCGCCTGATAGACCAAGTG
>CAYZCB010000065.1:0-2104 GCA_964476815.1 uncultured Candidatus Saccharibacteria bacterium | reverse complement strand
GGGTCGGCAAGGAGGGTAAAGGGAAGTCCGTATTTTTCCGCGAATTGTCTGTGACTTGCGACGGAGTCGGCGGAAATGCCGAAAACTTTGACGCCGTTACTTTCAAAATCTTTGTAGGCGTCGCGAATGGCGCAAGCTTCCGCCGTGCATCCCGGCGTATCGTCTTTCGGGTAAAAATAGACAAGCACATAGCCGCCTTTGTGGTCGGAAAGCGAGTGGACTTTGGCGTCTTGGTCGGAGAGTTTGAAATCGGGCGCGAGGGTTTTGATTTCTAGCATATGTGTATTATACAAAAGACGGACGACGGAAGTGTGTATTACACTAGACCGCCACGAGTTCCGTCTCGCCGGTCTGGCTAATCGCTACGAAGTTTGACGGATGGTCGCAAAACGAGCCGGTATTGATGAAAAGAATACCGCTTTTCATTTCCATATGCGGAATATGGGTGTGAGAACAGATGACGACGTTTGCGCCATCAGAGGCACCGCGCTTGAGGGCCAATCGTTCTTGGCGGCGGGGGACGCCCAATACTTTTTTCGTAATCATTTTCGCCACGACGGGACCTTTTTGCTTTTTGCCGCCGATTTTTTGTATTAAATAGTAGAGACGACCGAACATATCGCTCGTGGAAGGAAAATATTTAACGAACATATCGAATTCGTCGCCGTGAAGACAGAGAAATCTGTTGTCTCCGAGAGTGAAGGCGTATTCGTCGAGAAGCTCGATGCCGATATCGCGCGCCAGAATGTCCAATTTGCGTCCGTGATTGCCGCCGACGAGAAGCACGCGGTGCCGATGGGTGATTTTCTCCAAAAGGTGAAGTATTTCGAAATCTTTCCCGGTCAATTTGTCCGTGTCGTTGCTGTCGAAAAGGTCGCCGTTTATGACGAGCGTGTGAAATTGGTTCCTGCGCAGGACTTCAATGACTTTGTCCCTGCGACAGACGCGTGAGCCGAGATGAAGATCGCTTATGACGAGCGTGTGGCATTTCATAGTAGGCAAATAGTATAACAAAACATATTTTATTTTTCAGAATTCAACCTTTTTGCTTCGATCCAAGAAAGCTCGTATATTTTCTTCATTGCATCGGCTATTTCTTCGCTCTCAATAATGATTCCGAGCTTCTCACGCCATGAAGCAATCATCACTTTATTGTCGTAGATGTTTATTTCCGGAGAAAAGTAATATTTGTCGGCCGGAACAAAAGCGATTTCGCGTTTTTCTTCTTCATCATGCATTTTTCTTTCTTTTCCGATGTCTGTTTCAGGAACAATCGCGCGAATGGAGATATTTTTCTTGGCTCGGCGTTTGTAATACGCCGGAAAATAATTTGGAAGAGCTTTGTGCATGTCGTCGACAGTCGCGTAGGCGCGGATTGGTTCGGAACTTGTGAGCGTATCTTCATAAACATGTTCTAATCCATCGGTGCCTTCGTAAAAACGGATCTTTGGTCTGTTGTCGACGGTATATAGAAGCGTAAGCTCCGGCAAAATCTCTTCTGATTTCTTTATATGCTCGTTTGTCTCCGATAGTTTCCTTTTCAAATACTCTGTGATGGCCGTCGGTGGCTCGGCGGCGTATTCTTGTCTCGGCTCTTTGCCGGAAACGCTCACCAGTTTTTTGTTTACGAGCGATCCGAGGATATCGTATCCGGTTGTCCTGTTGATTCCGGCGTTTAAAGAGATTTTGGTCACAGTGCTCTTGCCGAGCTCGAGAAGGGAAATGTAAACACCCGCTTCTTTCTCGCTCAAGCCGAAAGATTGCAGTTGGATTTTTAATTGCTCATATTTTTCTGCCATAAAGAAAGTATATACCCAAAAGCCTATTTGTGTCAATCTTTTTCCACAAAATATTGGCTATACACATAAATATATTGATAAATATAGACTTTATTCGGTTTTAAATGACGATTGTAATTGACAATAGATATAAAACATGCTATTATTATCTCAGAGCATCGAAAAAGTAGGGCATTAAGCCGATCCTGCCAACGCAGGGTGTAGGGGGTTAAAACAACCTGCTACTACTTACAGATGAACCAGATCTATGAAAATCCTAATCGTTGAAGATAATGCTACTGAACTCGCCCGTGCCGTCAAAATTG
>CAYZCB010000064.1:0-2118 GCA_964476815.1 uncultured Candidatus Saccharibacteria bacterium | reverse complement strand
GGAGAGCCTCGGACTCATTGCGGCCTTCACCTCCGCCCAAACAAGAACTGGCCCCTTTGCTTCACGGCACTGGGGCCTTTTTTATATTTATAAAAACTGGCGGTCTTGGAATCGAACCAATACAAGCTAGTTACTTAGACTTGATGTTGAGCGTGAATGTCGCCGATTTGCCGTGGACTTTGAGTTCGATTTTGTGTTCGCCCGTTTCTTTTATGGCTTTGTCGAGTACGATGAAATCAGGGAGAAGGTCGACGTCGATAACTTCTTTGACCGCTTTTACTATCTCGTCTTTGTGAATGCCGGCGAAGAGACTGCCCTTTTCGTTCGCTTCCGCTTCTATCTCGACTGTTTGTCCGTCGATGGTGTGGATATTTTTGGAAAGCAAATCTTCCATAACTTTCTTTTCCTGCTCAATCTGTTTCTTCGACGTTTCGACGCGAGCGAGGACGGATGCGGTCGCCACCTCGGCTAATCTTTGCGGAATGAGGAAGTTTAAGGCGTGTCCGTCCGAGACAGTCTTTACGTCGTTTTTCTTGCCAAGGCCTGACACGTCTTTAAGTAATGCTACTTTCATAGGTTTTTCAGTCTAGCATGGAGGGTTATTTTTTCCAATTAATTTTCCGCGGACAGAAGCTGTATAGCTTTCGCCATTTGCGGGTCGGACACGCCTTTCACGACCGGTGTCGATGACGCCGAGACGACGTAGTCGGGCATAATTCCCTTTTCGGAAATCCATGCGCCGTCGGGAGTGAGCCATTTGGCGATGGTTACTTTGATGGAGGTGTCGGGCGTGACGGAGAAAAGTTCTTGAACCGAGCCTTTACCAAATGTTTTCTCGCCGACGAGGATGGCTTTGTCGTGGTCGTGTAAAGCGGCGGAGAATATTTCCGACGCCGATGCCGAGCCGCCGTCGACTAGGATGGCAATGTCCGTGTTGCCATTGTCGAAGACGTCGTAGCCTTTACTCTCATAAATATTTTTCTGGCCGTTCGCGTATTCTTCCGTCACGACGACGTCGGAGGACGGTAGAAACCAACTCGCCATGTCGACGGCGGCTTCGAGATATCCTCCGGGATTGCCGCGCAGGTCGATGATGAGCTTGTGGTCGCCGGAAGCGACAAAGTCTTTGAGCGCTCCGCGGAAGAGGTCTGCCGCGTCGGATGTGAACGTGTAGAGGCTGATGGTGTAGATATGGTCGGCGAAAAGAGTCGCGAGTGTCGATGTGCCTTCGGTGCTTGATATGGATTGTGGAGAGTCGCTCGTGTCGATGGTCGGCACGGCGATAGTGGTTCGCGTGAGTTTAAACGTCAAAGGAGCGGCGACGCCGTTTCTCAAAACGGTAATGGAGACGGTCGTGCCGGCGTCGCCGCGAATCATATCCACGGCTTGGTCGAGCGTGAGCGTGGAGACATCGGTGTCGTTCACCTTTGTCAGAATGTCTCCGGCTTTGACTCCGGCCTGGTCTGCCGGCGTGCCTTTGAGAGGCGCGATGACGACGATTTGTCCGTTTTGAAGTCCCATTTCCATTCCGACGCCGCCGAAGGAGCCGGTAATCTCGTCATTGAAATCTTGATTTTCAGTCGGCGGGAAAAAGACGGTGTACGGGTCTCCAAGCGCCGCAGTCATGCCTTGGATGGCGCCGTATACACGAGCTTGGGTTGAACTTGCCGTCGTTGTGGCGGAGACGAAATTGTCGTCTAGAATGCCCCAGGCTTTCCAGAACGGAGAGAAGTCGACGTTTGCCGGAGCGCCCGTTGTGGCGTTTGAAAGTTCGGTCGCCGGCGTGCTGACGCTTTGCGAATATCGGGCGCTGTAGAAACCGACGACGAAAGCCACGATGACGGCGACGATGAGAAGGACGCTCCTCTGACCGCGCGGATTATTCTTTTCTTCTTCTTGCATCAGGTGATTATCGCAAAAATGCCCCCTCTCCGCAATGATGGCGCATGTCGGGAATGTGATAGAATCATTTTTATGACACACACCCATCGATACAAAAACATCACCTGGGTCGACATCGAACATCCGACGCCGGACGACGTGCGCGCGATTATCGGCGAATACAAAATCGAGCCGGCGGTCGCTCAAGAACTTCTCTTCCCCACTCCCGACCCGTTG
>CAYZCB010000063.1:0-2140 GCA_964476815.1 uncultured Candidatus Saccharibacteria bacterium | reverse complement strand
GGCGTCTTGGGCCAAAATGATTTGAGATCGAATCGTTTGGTCGGTTTCATATTTTTATGATAGCAGATTCTCCATACTCCACGCCAAGCCGCCGCCTGCTATAATTTCCGTATGAAGGCAAAATTCATTCTTCACGGCGGTTTTACTCCGAGCGCTCTTCAGGCGAACGATTCGTTTTTCGGCGAGGTACTCAAAGACGCGCCGGCAGAAGCAAAAATACTTCTTGTTTATTTTGCGAAAGAAAACGACAGGGTTGAGAAGAATAAGAACGAAGACATCGTTCAATTTAATAAAAATAAGGGATCGAAGAAACTGCTTTTCGATGTGGCAAACGAAAATTCTTTTCTAGAGCAGGTTAAAGTTGCCGACATTATTTATTTGCACGGCGGCAAAAGCGTAAAGATTCTCGAGACTCTCAAGAAATTTTCGGGCCTCGGGGATTTGTTCGAAAGCAAAATCATTGCCGCCGATTCCGCAGGCGTAAACGTCCTATCGGCATATTTTTACAGCAAGACCGCGGGCGGCGTGTTCAAAGGTTTGGATATTCTTCCAATAAAAATTATGTGTCATTATGTTTCCGGCATGCCGGAAGAATTGTTGAAAGAAACCGCACCGGAACTTGAGACTGTGTTCATCCCCGAATACGCATACAAAGTCATCTACATGGATGACGGAAAATTATCGAAAGTGTAATTTGCCGTTTTATTTTTTCTTTCCCGCGTCGTTGCCAGCCACCCAGCCGGTCGACCAGCAAATTTGAAGACTGTAACCACCCGAAGGGCGTTCGATATCGAGGACGTCGCCGACGAGATAGAGATTTGAGACGACGCGCGAGCGCATCGTTTTGAAATCGACTTCTTCGAGTTTCACGCCGCCCGAGGCGACGATGGCGCTTTCCGCGCCGAGGAATCCGACCGGAGTCATACGCATATCTTTGAGGACTTTGACGAGACGCAGTCGCTCTTCGCGCGTCGTCACCGTCGGCTCTTGTTCGGGATCGAGTTTCGCGAGCTGGAGGATAGTCGGCGCAAACGCCGGCGTGACGAGGTCTTTGACGGCATTTTTCATTTTCTTTGTGGCGTTTTTCAAAAATATTTCCTGAATTTTTTTGTCGAGCGCCGTGATATCGAGGTCGGGCACGATGTCGAGCGAAATCTCTATCGCGGTACCGCTTTCGGCGTATTCCATCGATTCGCGGACGTCTTTGGAAAAATTAATGGCAAGAGGTCCGCTTATACCGAAATGAGTAAAAAGCATTCTGCCGACGCGGCTCTCGCCGCGTTTTTCTTTTGCTGTATTTTTTTCGACGATGGTGAGCTTCACGTGCTGATGAGAGACTCCGGCCAAATCTTTTACCCATTTTTCCGCGATTTTTATCGGCACGAGAGCCGCATCGCTTGGGACGATGGTGTGTCCGGCTTTGGAAAGCCATTCGAACGCTTCGCCGGTCGAGCCGGTCTCCGGATGCGACGTGCCACCGGTCGCGAGAATATACGAATCGGCGATGATGACGAGACGCTCGTACTCTTTCGTGCTGACGTTTAAGCCGACGATTTTGTTGTCGACGATTTTGAAACCTTTCGCCGTGATGTTGCCCGCGACTTCCACTTTATTTTCTTTCATATAGCCGACCAAAACGTCTTTGACGCTCTTCGCGCTGTCGGAGACGGGGAAGACGCGGCCTTCGTTTTCGACTTTCGTTTCCATACCGCGCGAATTGAAAAAATCGAGCGACTCGGCTACGGCATGCTGGGCAAAGGTCGAGAAGAGGAATTTGCCTTTGCCTTTGAGTTTCGCCAGAAACGCTCTCGCGTCTTTGGTGTCGTTCGTCACGTTGCAACGACCTCCGCCGGTGATGAGAAGTTTCTTGCCGAGACCCTCGTTTTTTTCAATGAGGACGACCGAAGCGCCGAGCTTGGCCGCGCGGCCCGCCGCCATCATTCCGGCAGGTCCGCCGCCAATGACACAGACGTCATAATGCTCTTTGAACCCTATTTTCTTCGCAGGTTTCATTGAAAGTAGGTTACCACGCGTCGCGGGATAATAATACAAATCGATTGTCTTCGATTTTAGTGTATACTTTTCGCATGAATCCAAATCAAAACCAGCCGGATTTTTCGGCGCCGCAACATCTCGGCTC
>CAYZCB010000062.1:0-2216 GCA_964476815.1 uncultured Candidatus Saccharibacteria bacterium | reverse complement strand
AAGCGACCTTAGCCCTTCGGGATTTATTCCATACGCCATCAAAGCTACCGTCCTTTGGTCAAAGGTTTTCATAAAAAGAACTTCTGTTGTAGAAATTTTCGTGCCGAGATTTTATCTAATTCTAGAAGAAATAAATACTTAAGCAAATAAAAAAACCGCGATTCCGTTAGGAATCGCGGCAAGAGATGGCTCTCCCGAGACCGGGATCTAGCCAATCATAAGGCGTATGCAAGAGCTGGCGGCTCACGCTACGCGATGACGTTGTCGGTTGACGCGGCTTTTGGACCGCGAGAGAAATTTCCCTGACAAAATCCTTAACTATCAAAAGGGGTAACAAAAGGAACAAGATAACGGTAATCATTGGGGGCAAGGACTATTATCTCCAAAATGAAAAAATGTGCAAGTGGATGTTGTGAATAAACGAAAGCGGCGCGGCACTTCGTGCCGCGCCGCTTTTTTAAAAATTTATTTAACCTCCACTCCCATGTTTCTCGCCGTGCCTTCTATCGTCCTCATCGCCGCTTCGAGCGATCCCGCCGAGAGGTCAGGCATTTTCTTTTCGGCAATTGTCTTTACTTGAGCTTTCGTGAGCGTGCCGACTTTTTCCGTATTCGGTTTGCCGGAGCCTTTTTCTTTTTTCAAAGCTTTCAAAATCATTTGCGATGCCGGTTCCGTCTTGTAAGTCATTTTGTACGTTCGGTCTTCGAAAACTTCGATGACCGTCGGCACCGTCTCCCCCACGCGCGTCTTGGTCTCTTCGTTAAAACGTTTGACGAATTCGCCGATGTTGATGCCGGCCGAGCCAAGGGCCGGACCGAGCGCCTGTCCCGGGACAGCTTTGCCTCCCGGAATCATAAGCTTGAGCATTTTTGTTACTTTTTTTGCCATATGTTTGAGACTAGAATCTACCTTAAATCTTCTTAACCTGCAAGAAATCGAGCTCGACCGGCGTTTCGCGACCGAACATCGAAACGAGGACTTTGACCTTGCCCCTGTTGTCGTCGACTTCACTCACTTTGCCGTCGAGGTCCTTGAAAGGTCCGTCGACGATTTTCACCGCGTCGTCTATCGAAAGGTCGATGGTGTGTTTGACCGTCGAAGCGTCCATTCTGGCGAAAAGGTCAGTGACCTCTTTGTCCGTGATAGGCACGGGATGGACTCCGGAGCCGACGAAGCCGGTCACGCGCGGCGTGTTTCGCACGATGTACCACGAATCGTCGGTGACGATCATATCGACGAGAATGTATCCGGGATATATTTTTTCCTCTTCCTCGACACGCTTGTTGGCTTTGACTTTTATTTTCTTTTCAACCGGCACGATGACGTTGAAAATCTTTTCCTGCATGCCGAGTGAATCGATGCGCTGTTTGAGGTTGCGCGCCACGGCGTTTTCGTATCCGGCGTATGTGTGAATGGCATACCAATGCCTTCCATCTGTTTGCTGTTTCGACATTATCTTGTGATTATTTTTTCAAGTCCGAGCGAGAAAATGAAATCCAAAATACCGAGGACGATGGCGGTAAAGGCCGAGACGCCGATAACAAGCAGGGTAAAATTCAAGGTCTGCTTTTTCGTCGGCCAATTGACGTGTTTGAATTCGGCTTTGGTTTCTTTGATGTATTCGCTTATTTTCATTTTTTTAGATTTCGTTAAAAAAAAGCCGCCCGTGGGCAACAAAAACATCATACTCCATAGCCCTAAAAAAGTAAAGCCCCGCAACGCTTCGTGCGTTGCGGGGCAATTAAGACTTCCGAATCTACGGCCTGCGATGTATTCCCGCCGGCGGTTGCGTCTCGGCCGAAGTGTGGTCGGTCGGATGCCAATCCTCGTCATTGTCCATGGGGTCCACCTGCCGCCTGGGGATTTGGACGAACATCGGACCCCTCGGTGGAGTCTCGTCACCATCGGCACCGTATATGTAGCGCCTGTAGCCCAGACCTTGTGTCGGTTCTGGCTTTGTTTCCGTGTGTGTGACAGACCGAAAAAGGTCCGTCACTGTTTGAATGCCTGGAATATGAATATGCATTTTTTGGGAGCGAAACCAGAAGCGTTTTGCCTTGGTCTCTGGAAGATAGGCTACCATACCAAACATATAAAGTCAATAGATATAAAACAAAACCCGCGTGGCTTGAAGCAACGCGGGTCGAGGTCCAAATTAGGACCAAATAACTTACCCAGTAGGTGATTCTGGTGAATCACTTGCGAACGGCGAGGAA
>CAYZCB010000061.1:0-2274 GCA_964476815.1 uncultured Candidatus Saccharibacteria bacterium | reverse complement strand
TTGCCTGTCATAAACAAAGAAGCCGTCAGAAACGTCATTCGTGTCGGCACGGCTGTTGGCGGAAAGATTGCCGACTTCACGGAGTTCGACCGCAAAAACTATTTCTATCCCGACATTCCAAAGGGCTATCAAATTTCGCAGTACAAATATCCGCTCGTTTCCGGCGGGGAATTAAATGGTGCTGCCCTCACGCGAGTACACCTCGAAGAAGACACGGCGAGCTCCGGTCACGACGAAGGCGATTTCTCACTCGTTGATTTCAATCGTGCCGGCGTGCCTCTTATGGAGCTCGTCACCGAGCCAGTGATTAAGAGTGCCGAGCAAGCGGGAGATTTCGCCCGTGAACTTCAACTTTTGCTCCGATATCTCGGCGTCTCCGATGCAAATATGGAAAAAGGCGAGATGCGCGTCGAAGCAAATATTTCCGTAAGTGATACCGATAAATTCGGCACGAAAGTCGAAGTTAAAAATCTAAACTCATTCAAAGCCGTCGAACGCGCCATTGATTACGAAGTAAAACGCCATATCGAACTTCTCGAAAAAGGTGAGAAAATTTCGCAGGAAACGCGCGGTTGGGACGAAGATAAAGGTAAGACGTTTTCCCAAAGACAAAAGGAAGATTCGCATGATTACCGCTATTTTCCCGACCCTGATTTGCCGAAACTAAAAATTTCCGAAATCCTTGAATTTGCCGATAAACCAATACGCGCAAGCTTGCCGGAATTGCCGTGGCAGAAACGAGCACGCTACGCGAAAGATTTTGGTCTCAAAACTGCCGACATACAGATATACGTTTCAAATCCGGAACTCGCGAAGTTTTTCGAAAACGTCGCCGATATTTTGAAGAAAAAAGATTTGATTGCCCTTGCTTCGAATTACATCATCTCCGATGACGCCTCAAAAGTTTCCGTAAAAAATCTGACGGATATTATTTTGATGATTGATGACAAAAAACTTTCAAGTCGCGGAGCAAAAGATTTAATTGCCAAACTAAAACAAAAATCTGGTGACGTAGAAAAAGTCGCCACCGAAAGTAACTTGCTTCAAGTAAGCGACACGGGAGCACTCGAAAAAATCGCGGCGAAAATAATTTCCGCAAACCCAGCGGTTGTCGCGGATTTCAAAAACGGAAAACAAGCGGCGTTTCAATTTTTTGTCGGACAGGGAATGAAAGAGACGAAAGGCAGCGCCGACCCGAGCGAACTCGCCAAAGCGATTAAAAAAATTCTTTCGGAAATAAAATAATGGGTAACAAATTCTCGGAGAAAAAATTGTTTTTGATTCTCGTTATCCTCGTCGTATTACTCGGCATTGTCTCGGCACTAGAAAAAGTTTCGGCTACGAAGTCGGAAACGCCCAGTTCTTCGCCGACACCAAATTTTTCATACGCTACAACGACGATTTCCACTCCAAACGGCGCTATTGTCGCCCAAATCGCCGATACGCCGGACAAAGCGACGCAGGGGCTTTCCGACAGGACGAGTTTGCCTATCGGCACGGGTATGCTTTTCGTTTTTTCCGCGCCCGCGCCGGAATATATGTGGATGAAGGATATGAATTTCGCTCTCGACATGGTCTGGCTCGACCAGAACAAGACGGTTGTCTACGCCGTGCCGAACATTTCTCCCGACACGTACAAAAGGAATCCGCCGGAAATTTTCTTTTCGCCGACAAACGCGCTTTACGTCATCGAACTTCCGGCGGGCGATATTTCAAGACTCGGTATAACTTTAGGCGCGAAATTAAATTTTGATTTGACGAAATAGCCGATTTGGCTAATATCGGAGGTAGATTCTTTATGGAAAATCCCATTCAGTACGTGTTCTTAGAGGCGGCTCCAAATCACGAGGACGTATTAATCCTCAATTACTTAATCAAGCAGACTCTCGAGAAGCGGAAACCGATAACCGTTTCAAGTATTCAAAATCTCTTGTCAAACGGCGGAGCCGTTATGATAGCTCGCGACAGAAAGTCTCGTCGTATTGTCGGTTTTGGAACGATGACGCTTTCAATCAGAATCGATGGCCCCGCATGGTACAGAATCCAAGACGAGATTGTTGATGATATAGATATAGACCACGAACGAGATATGATTTATCATCAAATCCGCGAATCTCTCGAACGTGAGGCAAAACGTCGCGGCATTGAACTTCAAACCGTCGCCTAAGGGCGCCGGTTTTTTTCTTGCTTTATTCAAAAATACATTGTATTATATTTCGGTCTTTGTCGGGCAGTCGCTAGCGCTTCGCAAGAGGCGATAGAGGAAAGTCCGAA
>CAYZCB010000060.1:0-2592 GCA_964476815.1 uncultured Candidatus Saccharibacteria bacterium | reverse complement strand
TCATCACAACCGACGAGCTTCGCCGGCTTCTCGACGCTCCAAACGGTTCCGATGTTAAGTCTCTTCGCGACAAAGCCATACTCGAGCTCTTTTTTTCGACGGGACTGCGCGTTGCCGAGCTTTGTTCTCTCACACGCGACGTAGATTTCTCCCGCGACGAGTTTTCTATCCGCGGCAAAGGCGAAAAAGTCCGCGTTGTATTCCTTTCCGATGATGCGAGAAAGGCCGTGAAAGCTTATTTGAGCAAACGTGATGACGTCGACGACGCTTTATTTGTCAAAGTTGCCATGGAGAAAAAATTCAAAGGCGAATCGATGCCGCTTTCTCGCCGCTCGGTGGAAAGAATCGTGAAATATTACGCGACAAAGGCCGGTATCGTGAGTAAAAAAGTCACGCCGCACGTCATCCGCCACTCTTTCGCTACGGATTTGCTTAGTAACGGCGCCGACATCCGCTCCGTCCAGACGCTTCTCGGTCATTCATCCATTACCACGACGCAGATTTACACTCACGTGACCGACAAACACCTCCGTGATGTCCACAGAAAGTTTCACGACAAAAAACCTTAACATTTGCTATTATTGAGACAGAAAGGAGGATCACACGATGATCTCTAGAAAAGAAAAGGTGGATGAAAACGAAAGTTCGGAGGATACCTTTCGGCGGATTGAAAAACAGTATGGCGGTTTGGGTTATTCCGTCGAACGGAATTTTTCCCAAACGCTTTTGACGGGAGACACTCTCGCCAAATCAACCCTCAAAAAAGGTTCGGAGCGACTCATACTAACCATGGTTCGCAAAGAAGATTCTCTCGACATCACGACGTCCCCCGATCGGTAAACGCCCGCAACTGTGTGCGGGCGTTTCCATTTACCCGCCTCGACTCGCGCTCGCTCGTCGACGCGAGGCGGGCTACAATAGACTCGTGAAAATAATTTCTTGGAACGTCAACGGTATTCGGGCGAACGTCACCAAAGGCGGTTTCGACTGGCTTGTCGCCGAAAACGCCGATATTTTTTGCGTGCAGGAGACGAAAGCCCATCCAGACCAGCTTCCGGAGAATGTGTTGCGTCCGCCGGGATATTTTTCTTACTTTGACCATTCAAAATTGCGCAAAGGTTATAGCGGCGTGGCTATTTGGACGAAGAAAGAGCCAACGAAAGTCGAGTACGGATTCGGGATTCCAAAATTAGACCAAGAAGGCAGGCAAATCACTTTCTTTTTTGAAGAAAAAAACCCGCTTACCGGCGAGGCGGGAAAAAAGCTGGCTTTCATAACTACATATTTTCCAAACGGCGGCGGCGGACCGGAAAGATTAAAATACAAACTCGAATATTACGACGAATTTCTGAAATATATTGAAAAAATTCGCAAATCCGGCTACTCAATTATTTTCTGTGGTGATGTAAACACAGCCCACACGGAAATCGACCTTGCTCGGCCGAAAGAAAACGAGGAAAACACCGGATTTTTGCCCATTGAGCGCGCGTGGATAGATAAAGTCATCGAGAAAGGTTACGTAGACATTTTTCGACATCTAAATCAAAACAAAACTGGAGCGTATTCGTATTGGGATATGAAAACTTATGCGCGCGAACGCAATGTCGGTTGGCGCATAGATTATTTTTTCGTATCAAAAGACCTTGTTCCGAAAGTAAAATCGGCAAAGATTCTCGATGGCGTTTTCGGTTCCGACCACTGCCCTATTTCTCTCGAGTTACTCCATTTATAGCCATTTCACAGGTTATCCACACCGTGTCCTTTACAAACGATTCTAAAGGACATACACTTTACCTCGGAAAGTGTCTTATTGATTTCCTCTCGAAATCAAGGGCACACGTTGCCCTTTGCACATTTTCCCTTTTTGACGCTTACCCATTAGCGTCTACGTCCGAAAGGACAGCCGTGAAATATCCCAAAGAGAGCCCAAGTTTCGCTCCTTGAACAGACCATATCATTCACATTTTAGGGTCCACTTCGAAGCGACGGCGCGGGCTCACTCTGGCGGTCTTTCACGAAGAAACCGCTCAACAAACTCTGTTTCGTTCGGGCGGTTTTTGTATTCTCAAAATAAAATAGAGCGAGCGGGTGTCATTTTTGAGCGCGTAAGTCTTAGCGAAGCGCACAAGCGAAAAAATGGCACCTGCGAGTGAATATTTTATTTTACCCCGTGTTTTCCTCGTATTTTGGCGATTTCCGTTTCCTCAATGTTTTCTTTTTTCTCTTTTGCCATCGTGCCGAGTTTTTTTAGATCCGATTCCGGGAGCTCCACAAGTTCTTTTGTACGATTTTCCAAATATTCCTGCGTATTCTTTTTCGGGTCGTCGAGGACTTCTTCAAGAAGCGCGGAAAGAACAAAGCCAATGACCGGTCCGGGGGGGACTTTTCCCACATCCATAATTTTCTTTCCGTCGATTTTGAGCATCGATACCGAAATAGGATCGCGCATCGCCTCCTCAACCATCGAATGATACTTGCGCAATCGATACGGACTCTCTTTCGGCCTTCCCGTGCCTATGCGGTCGGCGGCGCGGACATCCATAAGTTCCCAAATGTGCTCTTTGCCGACGTTTGCGACCATTCTGCGCACTG
>CAYZCB010000059.1:0-2660 GCA_964476815.1 uncultured Candidatus Saccharibacteria bacterium | reverse complement strand
GGAAGGAATCCGACGATGCCTTGCCACTCGACGATGAGTCCGCCTTTGTTGGCTTCTTTGATAGGCAAGTCGAAAACTTTTTTCTCGGCGATGGCTTGCTCGGCTTCGGTCCAAATGGCGGCCGTGCGGGCTTCTTTGAGCGAGAGCTCGACGTAACCGTTTTCGTTCCCGGCATCGACGACTTTGGCGGCGACGCGGTCTCCGATATTTATTTTCTTGATGACGTCGCGGGCGATGATGTATTCGCGTCCGTAAATCAGGCCCGTGCCGTACGGAGGCAAATCAATATAGACCGCCGATTTCTCGATGGTAATGACCGGACCTTCGACGATGTCTCCGACGGAGGGCGGCATGACGCTTTCGGCAATCATCCGTCCCATCGGCGTATTCTTCTTGGCGTCGGCGGCAGCTTCAATAGCTTTGTCCGACGCTTTCTTTTCTTTCTTAACCTTCTTTTCTTTTGTAACCATAAATGAAAAAAGCCTGAAATTTCTCTCCTCCAGTTGCTCGTTGCCGTAGTCGCGGGAGAGGGTTAATTTCTAGGAATTTTCTGATAAATAAACTAACAAAATGATGATAGCGGAAATGGGGAGGAAAGTAAAGAAACTAGAAACAAAATCCAAAATCATTTATACTCTATACCTATGGTCATCACGCACTACGGACAGGAATTTTTCAAAGTCGGATTCGGCGACATCACGCTTGCTTTAAATCCCATTTCCAAAGATTCGAAATTAAAGACCAGCAAGTTCGGCGCGGACGTTGCGCTTTCGTCTACGAACCATGTGGACATGAACGGTTTCGACCAAGTTTCTTTTGGCGAGAAAAAAGCATTCGAAATCCGAGGACCGGGCGAATATGAAGTCAAAGAAGTTTTCATCAAAGGTTTCGCTAGCGAGTCGCAGGTCAGTGGCGAAAAGGGAATGAACACTATATATACGATTGAGCTTGAAGGAATGCATATTTGTTTTCTCGGTGCGCTTTCGAACAAGGATATTTCTTCGGAAACGCTTGAAGCGATTGATGATATAGATATTCTTTTCGTACCGATTGGCGGCAAGGGTGTCCTTGCCGCCGCCGACGCATACAAACTCGCGGTCAAACTCGAGCCGCGACTCATTATTCCGATGCACTGGAGCGAAGACAAAGCGGCACTCAAACAATTCCTCAAAGAAGCCGGTGAAGAAAATATAAAACCTGTCGATAAACTGACGTTGAAGAAAAAAGATTTGGAAGGAAAAGAAGGCGACGTCGTCGTTCTCGAATCGGTTGCGTAAAAACAATGTTTGATTTTTTGGAAAAACTCCGCAAGAAGCCCGAAAACACTCGGAAGAAAATCGTCTTTGCCGTGACATCCGTCATCGTCTTTATTATTTTTATTTTCTGGCTTGTCGCAACCGTGTGGCAGATAGAACATGTCCAAAGCTCCATCACGGCTTCAAGCTCGCTTTCTTCCGACATTTCCAACTTCGTAAATCAGGCGAAATCCGCCGCCCCGAGTGTTTCTTTTTAAATAAAAAAATCCTCCGCTCGCTTCTTTCGAAGTTTGCGGAGGATTGAAATGGCTTAGCTTGCTAGACGGTTGCCGTCGCTTCGCTTGCCCGTCGCAGTTTCTCTTTCCGGTCATGAAGAAATCTCATGGAAGTGGTGACGAGTGCCCATTTTGCCAGCACGAGAGCAATCCACATTCCCGTCGTAATGAGACAGGCCGTGAACGCGCTTATTGCCGCGATCTCCAGGCCGTTGAGTGTGTCCAGGTCCAGCCTAAGTATCTTTCCTTTGGACATGACAGCCATGTCTCCTCCTCGAACTGTTCCATAGGGTTCAGAACCCAAAATGAACGGGTCGATGCGTTCGTCGCTGGTGAACGAAACGCCGTTTATTATCGTCACGCAGATGAGACCTTGGCCGCCGAGTCTCACGTGTACGGGGTTGTCGCGCGACAATAGGTTGAAGACTTCCTGATTTACGGTCATGCCGCCGGACGTTCCGTTGAGCATCGTACTCGTATCATCGGCCCAGAGTTTGACCGGGGTCCACGTCTTGAGAAGCACGCTCTCGGTGCCCCTGTCGTAGAATCCGAGGCAGAACATCTTCACGGACACGAACACGAAGATGCTTGCGAGAAAGGCGAAATACATCGCCCGAAGTGCGAACACAATATTCTTTTTCATAGAGCTATTTAGGTTGAATTGGTTGTCCTAAAAACAATTATGCATAACAAATAAAATGTGTCAAGGTGGGGTTTTTTGCTTCCAATTTTCCATACAAAATGCTATACTCTAAACATCAAAAGCCCTCGGGCTTATTTAATTTATGGCTAAAGACGACAAGGACAAAAAGGGGAATTACGGCTCGCCGGTGGCGCTCAATCAGACGATTACGCCGCGTAACATCGTGACGGAAATGCGCGAGAGCTATCTAGACTACGCGATGTCCGTCATCACCGCGCGCGCTTTGCCCGACGTCCGCGACGGTCTCAAACCCGTACACCGCAGGATTCTCTACGCGATGAACGACATCGGTCTCACAGCGACGGCCAAGACAAAAAAATCCGCGACAATTGTCGGAGACGTGCTCGGCAAATATCACCCGCACGGCGACGCGTCCGTCTACGAAGCAATGGTCAAAATGGCTCAGCCGTTTTCCATGCGCTATCC
>CAYZCB010000058.1:0-2929 GCA_964476815.1 uncultured Candidatus Saccharibacteria bacterium | reverse complement strand
CTTACCCGTGTGCAAGGCCGTGTCCGTCGCAAGACGGAAGTGCCGCTTGAGGCATTTGGCAACAAATGTCCCAGAAAGATGGCTGTCGTTCGCCGATGAGGCGAATACAGAATTCGGCTTATAGACAGAGACATATGAAAAGGCGCGCCGCGAAGCGGCGCGCCTTTTCTCTTGCGCCCCTCATTTTATGGCTTATACTAGAGGATACTATTATTATAAAAAACGATTATTTATGAGCGAAAACAAACGATCTGTCTTTGATTGCGTATCTTTTTACATATCCCAGGCTCTCATATTCCTTATCCCCGTATTTTTCATTCCGTCCCCGTGGGTGCCGTTTACGACCGCCAAGGTCAGTCTCGTCGTTCTCGGTTCGTTCCTGTTACTCGTTTTTTTTCTCATCGGCAGAATAAAAGAAGGTTCGTTTTCTTTTCCTCGCGCGTGGGCATATGGCAGCGTTCTCATCTTTTTGGTGACATACGCTCTTTCAACCTTTTTCTCCGGTAACGTCGGCGTTTCCATCTTTGGCGGAAGTCTCGACCAAGGATCACTCGTGTTCGTTCTCGCCGTTTCCGTTCTCTTTCTCGTCGTGCCGCTCGTCCTCGATACCGAAGAACGAGTTTTCTATTCTTACATCGCTCTTTTCTCGTCGTTTTTCGTCGTTGCCGCGTATGAGGTTCTCCATCTCGTTTTTCCGGCCTTTTCTCTCGGCGTTTTCACGACAGCAACCGCGAACATGCTCGGCACGTGGAATGACCTTGCAATCTTCTTCGGTCTTGCCCTCATTCTTTCGATTATTACCCTCGCGAAAATCAGTCTTTCCAAGCTCGCCCGGACGCTCGTCTATATTTGCTATGTCGCGTCCATTGGTTTCTTGATTCTCATCAATTTCTCCGAAGTTTGGTACACCACCGCTTTCTTTGGATTAGTGTTTCTCATTTACGGACTTTCTTTCAAAAAATCGAGTGATCGGAAATTTCCCGTTCACGCGACGGTTGTCCTCTTCGTTTCTTTGGTTTTAGTTTTCTTCGGCGGAACGCTCGGCACGGCTCTCTCTAACAGCACGGGTATTTCGCAGGTGGAGGTTCGTCCTTCATGGACGGCGACGGCGCAGATTGACAAAGCGGTCCTTCAAAATCACGCTCTTTTCGGTGTCGGTCCCGACAGATTCGTCTCGGCGTTCCTCGCGAATAAACCTTCCGGCATCGACAGTACCATTTTCTGGAACCTCGACTTTAATTACGGCATCGGTTTTATCCCAAGCATGCCCGTCACTCTCGGCATCGTGGGGACTCTCGGAGCTCTGGCGTTCATCGTCCTTTTTCTCGTCAAAGGCTCGCGATCTCTCTTTGCCGAACCAAAAAACGATATCGGTTCGTATCTTTTGATTTCGTCTTTTGCCGCAAGCGTCTATTTGTGGGTTTTCGCTTTCATCTATGTGCCGAGTCCGGCAATGTTTTCTCTGACGTTTATCTGGAGCGGCATTTTCATTGCCGTCCTTGTCGCCTCGGGCGTTATTGGAGCGAAAAAGTTTTCTTTTCTTGAGAATCCGGTCAAGAATTTCGTCTCGATTCTTCTCATCGTTCTCGTTCTTGTCGGCGTCGTGGCATTGGGTTATTCGGTAGCGACAAAAGCTTTGGCGGAGACGTACTTCAACAAAGGCAATGTCGCGCTTTCGACTTCAAATGATCTCAGTCAGGGTCAAGCCGACGCGGTGAAAGCCTTCTCGATATCTCGAAATCCCGCCTACGCGAGAACCATTGCCGATATTTACCTCGCGCGCATTTCGGAACTTCTCCAATCGACGACAACGAGCCAGACGGACGCGGCGAAACAGTTCCAAACGCTTTTTGGCACGGCCATTCAAGCGGCACAAGAATCGGTGACGCTTGATCCGACCGATTATCAAAACTATCTCGAACTCGGCAAAGTCTACGGCTCGGTGGTGTCGCTCAAAATCACCGGCGCCTACGACGCGGCGAAAGGAGCGTACGGACAAGCGCTCGCTCTCAACCCGCAAAATCCGGAAATCTATTACGACCTCGCGGGACTCGACGTCGCAAACGGCGACAACGCGACCGCCGAGACCGACCTCAACAAAGCTTTGAGCGAGAAGAACGATTACGCCGACGCCATCTATCTTTTGTCACAGATTTATATTCAGGAAAACAAACTTCCGGAAGCGACGGATGCCGTCAAAGCTCTCGCCGTTCTTTCGCCGAGCAATGCCGGTATATTCTTCGAGCTTGGACTTCTCGAGTACAACCAAAATGATTATACCGACGCCGTGCAGGCATTTGACCAGGCGATAACCCTTTCGCCAGGCTACGCGAACGCACAGTACTTCCTCGGACTCTCGGATTATTATCTCAAAGACAACACCGATGCCGTGGCGCAATTCCAAGCTCTGGCGAAATCAAATCCGGACAATACCGATGTCGCGACAATTCTCGCAAACCTAAAAGCAGGCAAGGCGCCAATTCCTCCGGCATCCGCGGCCAAAAAATCCTCGGCTCTTCCTGTAGCGCAGTAAATCTGTTAAAGTGCGTGAACACATGGGACTTTCACGTATAAGGAACTTTTCTATTATTGCCCACATTGACCACGGCAAGTCGACTCTTGCCGACAGGATGCTTGAAATCACGGACACGATTGAGAAAAGAAAAATGATGGAGCAGGTACTCGACTCGATGGATCTCGAACGCGAGCGGGGCATTACCATTAAGATGCAACCGGTCAGGATGGTATACCACCCTGACCGGTTTGAGCCGGGCGAGGAGGCATATATTCTCAATCTTATAGACACGCCGGGACACATTGATTTCTCGTATGAAGTCTCTCGAGCGCTCCGCGCCGTCGAAGGCACCGTGCTTCTCGTCGACGCGACGCAGGGCGTGCAGGCGCAGACCTTGACCACGCTTTTCGCCGC
>CAYZCB010000057.1:0-3035 GCA_964476815.1 uncultured Candidatus Saccharibacteria bacterium | reverse complement strand
CCGCCGGGCAGACGAACGCTGAAGCGGACCTCGCGTCCTTTGAAGAACACCGAAGCCAACTCGAGCAGAGGACCGGCGTCGTCGAACAAGGGCTTTCGCGCTGCGGACTTCGCACGATAAATCTCGGCACGGAAGAAGTGGTCGAGCTTTTCTACAAGATTTTCAACCCGGGCGACACGGAAAAACCGATAACCCTCACATAAATTTATGGCATTCTTTTCAAAATTATTCGGGAAAAAAGACGCTGACGTCAAAATGGCGCCGATACTGCCGCAGGAAATCTACGAGGCTGGCGTCCTCGAGCTCAAAGACGTCATCGCGCCGTCCGCCTTGAAGATTTCTCCGCGCGAACTCAACCTCGGCGACAAAATAGTACGAACCTTTTTCGTCATTTCCTACCCGCGCTTTCTCTCCGAGAGTTGGTTCGCGCCCATCATCAACCTCGACAAGGTTTTTAACATTTCGATTTTCATCCATCCGATAGATACGGCAAAGGTACTCAAACAATTCCAGAAAAAAGTCGCCGAGGTCCAAAGCCAGATTTCCGTCCGCGAACAAAAAGGTCTCGTTCGCGACCCGATGCTCGATACGGCGTATCAAGACCTCGAAAGTTTGCGAGACAACCTTCAGCAAGCGCAGGAGAAACTTTTTGACGTTGGTCTTTACCTCTCGATTTACGCCGAAAGCGAGACAGAGCTCGACAAAACGGAATCCGAAATCAAATCCATTCTCGAATCCAAGCTCGTCTACGTGAAACCGGCGCTTTTTCAGCAAGAAGAAGGTTATATAAGCAACCTGCCGACGATGACCGACGTGCTTTCCGTCCATTCAAAACTCAACTCTTCGCCCTTGTCCTCGATTTTTCCTTTCGTTTCATTCGATTTGACGTCGGACAAAGGAATTCTTTACGGCATCAACAGACACAATTCCTCGCTCGTGCTTTTCGACCGATTTTCGCTTGAAAACTACAACTCCATCACCTTCGCTAAATCCGGCTCGGGAAAATCATACGCGACGAAGCTCGAGATACTTCGCACGCTCATGTTCGACACCGATGTCATCGTCATTGATCCGGAAAAAGAGTACGAATTCCTCTCCGAAGCGACCGGCGGAAAATATTTCAACATCTCTCTCAACTCCGAACACCATATCAATCCGTTCGACCTGCCCGTCGCGCGCGAAGACGAGAGTCCTGCCGATGTGCTTCGTTCAAATATCATCAATCTCGTCGGATTGTTCCGCATTATGATGGGAGGACTGACGCCCGAAGAAGACGCCATCGTCGACCGAGCGATTACCGAGACGTACGCTCTCAAAGACATCACGCCGGATTCCGATTTCAAAAATATCGAGCCGCCGCTTCTCTCCGATTTTGAACTCGTGCTCGCCGGAATGGAAGGTGGCGAATCTCTCGTCCAAAGACTTTCGAAATACACCAAAGGCACGTGGGCAGGATTCATCAACCGTCCGACAAACGTCGACATTGAGAACAAATTTATCGTCTTTTCCATCCGCGACATGGAAGACGAACTCAAACCGGTTGCCATGTATATCGTCACGCACCATATCTGGAACGCGGTGAGAAAAAACTTGAAGAAACGTCTTCTTGTCATCGACGAAGCGTGGTGGATGATGAAATCCGAGGACACGGCATCGTTTCTCCTTTCCATTGCCAAGCGCGGACGCAAATATTATCTAGGGTTAGCGACCATCACCCAAGACGTCGATGACTTTTTGAAATCTCCATACGGCATGCCAATTCTCACAAACTCTTCCATTCAAATTCTTCTCAAACAATCGCCGACTTCAATCGACAACGTCCAAAAGACCTTCAATCTCACCGACGAGGAAAAGTATCTCTTGCTCGAATCGGATGTCGGCGAAGGCATATTCTTCGTGGGACTCAAGCATGTAGCCATAAAAATCATTGCGTCATACACGGAAGACCAAATTCTGACGTCGGACCCGTCGCAAATCCTCGCCATAAAAGAAGCGCGAAAAAATGCGTGATATAATTTTCCTATGAAAATTTTTCGGTTTTTTCTCATCTCCTTTTTCTTTTTGCCACTTGTTTCTTTCGCCCAAAGCATTCCGGGCATAGCCAGCCCGATTTCGATAGACATGAGCCCCGTAAGCCCCGGCCCAGGTGACGTGGTGACGCTTACAGCCAACAGTTCCTCTTTCGACGTCAACTCTGTGCTTCTCACCTGGACTGTGGGCGGAAAAGTAATATCCCAAGGTGACGGCGATAAGACCGTGATACTTTCGGCACCGGCCTTGGGAGTAAAAACCATCGTTAATATCTCCGCGGAAGTTCCCGGACTTGGAACGTTCACTGCGTCGCAAACTATTTCTCCGGCTTTGGTCAACTTGATTTGGGAGGCGCAGACTTCCGTGCCGCCTTTTTACGAGGGCAAGGCTCTTCTTGGTTGGGGAGCAACGTACAAAGTCGTGGCGGAACCAGAAATTTCGGAAAACGGAATCCTGGTTGATCCGGCGCACCTTGTGTATACATGGAGTAAAAATTATTCCGTGGATACAAATCAGTCGGGATACGGAAAAAATTCCTACCAGAGCGATGGTGCTATAAATTACGTCAGGGGTGGCGATACGGTGAGTCTTTCCGTCGCAACGCAGGACGGTTCGGTATCGACACAAGGTTCGGTCACAATTTCTCCCATAACGCCGACGGTCTCGGTTTATCTCGAGAGTCCGCTTTATGGCATTCTCTACAATCAATCGCTCGCCGAAACGTCTCTGTCTGGTGATTCAATCACTCTTCACGCCGAACCGTTCTTCTTTTCGGATGTTTCATCAGTCATTGGTTCCCTCATCTGGAATATGAACAGTGTGGAAGTTCCCGGTTTTACCGGCAATCGATCTATCACATTCGTGAGACAGGATAAAAACGCCGGTACGTCTGTCGTCGAAGCAATCCTTCAAAGCCCCACCGCCATGCTCCAACAAGGGCAGAGAAGCGTTACAATAGACATCAATGCAGAAAAATAAATATCTACTCCAAATAGTTTTTGTTG
>CAYZCB010000056.1:0-3098 GCA_964476815.1 uncultured Candidatus Saccharibacteria bacterium | reverse complement strand
CATGTCTGGCTTACAGTTTCCGGCACAATACAGAAAGGTTCCTCGTGAACTCAGATACAACGGTTAGTGTTGGAGAAAAAGACCTCGGTACGCACAAGAACGGGCACGGAGACGAAATTTGCGGATTCGCGCTTTTGATCCATGGCGATCCGCGATACAAAAACGCAAAGGTCTTCACGTACGGCTCGGACGCCGAGGCCATTGCCGCAGAGGCGAAAGCCAATGGGAGTCTGACTCTCGTCGGCATCGGCCGCGGAAAGTTCGATGAGCACGGCAAAAACAACGAGGAGTGCGCGGCGACTCTTGTCGCCAGGCATCTCAAGGTGGACGAGCTCAAGTTCTTCAGGCTTCTCGAAGAGGTCCGCTCGTGCGACCTTGAAGCGAAGGCGGAGAGGACGCAGATCCCGGAAATCCTCAAGGCTCTCTACGACCACAATCCCGAAGGGGAAGTGATCGCGTGGGGACTCAAGGCCTACGGAGTTCTCGTCGCTGCTTGCGAAGCGGGCAACTATAAGCCCGATTCGACAGGTATACTCGAGGAAGTCTGCTGTTCGCTCACCGACAAGTTCGCGAATACCGGAAACGGTGAAGCGATGCGTCGGGCTTGGACGGACTGCCAGAAGGCCGTCAGAAACGGTAGGGAGTCGCTCACCCAACTCAAGACCGTGGCGGAACTCATCGCGCAGAGCGAGGGTATCGAGGCGGCAAAGAAGTGGGCGGCAGTGGGCATCGAGGCGATCTTTCAGCGCCAGCTCGATTTCGAGATTGCGTTCGATATGATCGTCAAAGACTCTCAGCCGTTTCATGCGTGGTACTTCCGCGCAGGACAAAACGGAGAGAGTGACATTCGGAGGAAGTTTGCGGGTGTGGCGCTTCAGGGCGACAACTCGCAGCTCAATCGGGTGTTTCGCTCAAACCGCCTTGCGAAATGGATCGGTATGCAGCTCGATCTTCTAATTGTCCGCAACGAAGACGGGCACGTGCAGGTCTTCTCCAACGACAAGTCGGAAGTGCCGATGGTTCTCGTCGCAAAATCGCTTAGGTACGCCGAAGCGAGAAAGCGCGGAATCAAGGTGTCGTTCGACGATTTGGCAGTGGAAGGAGACTGCAGACAGGTCCCCCAGTGGTACTACTTCGCAGCCGGGATGGTGTTTAATGGCTCGAAGAGCCATCCGAACACGCCCGTGACGTGTCTCTCGAATGACGAAATTCTTAATGCCGTCATAAACGCCTTTAATCCGGGGCGGTAAACAAACAGGATTCAGAGGAGCGGTTCAACCGCTCCTCTTTTTTATTTCCCTCCGATTATGCAAACGACGGAGCCGGAAAATTTTCTGCCGACGGATACGGCGCGCGAAAGTCCTGCAAATGACAACGCTCCATTTTCCGAGACGGACACATTACCCGATTTTAATTTGTCCTGCGCCGTTTTTATTTCCTCGTTTGACACAATCCAACCAAAACCTTTTGTCCGTACGATGACACTCATAACTTTTTCACGGCGATGGGCAACTTTGTCGGCGATGGCGTTTGCGGTCGATGTTTCTTTTATTTTTTCTCTTTCGTCGAAGACCACCGCTATCGGATGACACGAACTTGTTTGGACGATGTGAATTTCAGGAAAATTTTCTTTTTTGAGAAAGAATTCACCCAAGGCTTGCGCCGTCGTACCCGAAGATGTTGCGATAAAAATCGCCGAAAGGTCGGGAATTTCTGAGAGTTCCTGCGCAAGCGACTCGTAACCGACAAGAGCAAGGTCGTCGGTCGATTGGCGCAAACTTCGCGCTCCGCGGTGGACCGCTTCGAGAAGCGCTTGAAGCGGTCGTTCCTTTTCCGATATTTTCACGTCTTTGTCGGTAAGGGAAACGAGAGCCGATTTTTTCTCTCCGGATACGTGTTCTCCGATGAAAATTTCAAGTGACAAGTCCAACCCCTCCTCGTTTTTTTCTTTCACATAACGCGCCGCGGCCAAAGCGGCGTTGCCGGAACTCGATATTGAAAATTTTTTCTCGCTACGACGAATGTATTCGTCGATCATTACCGGAATCGAACGACCTTTGTGAGAGCCTAGAGGGTGCAAGTCTTCACGTTTGGCAAAAAGCCTCGGCAAACCGAAATCCGTTGCGAGTGTCGACAATTCTATTTGAGGAGTCAGCATGAAAATAGTATACTCATCTTCATATGAAATGCATATGTCCGGAATGTAAAAACGATATCGACTTGTCACCGTACCCAAACCTCGCTGTCGAACACACGATTGAATGCGGCACGTGCGGCATTTTGCTTGCCGTCAAAGAAATAAAAAAAGACGGAATGGTTGAGACGGAAATCGTCGACGAAGGGAAATAGCGCTACGCCGAAGCCAGTTTTTGTACCGTCTCCTCTATCATGCCGCGAAAGCCGTGCGAACCCAAGAAAGCGATGCAGCCTTTTTCGTCCGGATTTTTCGTTATGTGCTCGACAAGTTTTAGGTCGTCATCAATATAGATTGCATTTGCGTGAGTTTTTGAAATTATTTTTGACAACTCGTCGCCTCCGAAAGTTTTTTGCGGGTTTTCTTCATCGACTTTCAGTTTCGTAAGTTTGGGAATTACCACTTCGTCGGCGCCTTCAAAAGCCTTGTCGTATGAAGGAACCGATTCTTTTGTGCGGTTGCCGCTATTCGGCTCGTAGACGGCGATGATTTTACCTTTGTAGATTTCCCGAAGGTTTTTGAGTACGGATTTTGCTTTTTCCGGCGAGTGGGCGATATCGTCTATGACCGTCACGCCATTCTCGTAGCGTTTCTCCATCCGGCGTTTCATTCCGGAAAACGTTTTTATGGCGTCGGTAATCTCTCCGGGCGCGATGCCGATTTCTTTTGCCATAGCGAAACAGCCGGTGATATTTTCTGCGTTATATATGCCGAGAAGTCTACTTTTAATTTCGTACTTTTTGCCGTGATAATCGATATTGAAGGAAATGCCTTCCGCCGATTGTTTTATGTTTTCGTAGCGATATGTCGCGTCGGGATTTTTGCCGTATGTCACGACAGTGGTGGCAGGTAAAAAATAGATTTAATAGTTTTTGCGCCAAGCATAGACAACGCTCACGCCAAT
>CAYZCB010000055.1:0-3156 GCA_964476815.1 uncultured Candidatus Saccharibacteria bacterium | reverse complement strand
CGGCGACGACAGACGCACGAAAATAGTGAAGCACGGAGCAAAAATCATTTCCGACGAAGACCTCATTCCCGACGTCGAAAGCATGCTCGTCCTCACGCAAGGCGGATACGTCAAAAGAAGCGCGCCGGAAGAATACAGGAAACAAAAACGCGGCGGCGTCGGCGTCATCGACCTCGATACCAAGGAAGAAGATTTCGTGACCAAACTCGTTTCCGCGACGACGCATAACGATATGCTGTTCTTTACCGACAAAGGCAAAGCTTATCAGCTCAAAATGTACGAGCTTCCGGAAGGCCGTCGCGCCACGAAAGGCAAGTCGATTATGAATTATCTTTCCATCGCCTCCGACGAAAAAGTCACGTCCGTACTTCCTATGCCGAAATCGACGAAAGAAATCGCGGGACTTTCTCTTATGATGGTGACAAAGCTTGGCACGGCGAAAAAAGTCAAAGCCGACAGTTTCCACGAAGTTCGCCGAAGCGGTCTCATCGCAATCACCTTGGAAGAGGGCGATGAGCTTATGTCGGTCAATTTCGTAACGAAAGGCGACGACGTGTCCATCGTCACGACCGAAGGTCAGTCGATCAGATTTAAAGAATCGGATATCCGCGAAATGGGTCGCTCGGCGATGGGCGTGCGTGGCGTTCGTCTCGACAAGAAAGACACCGTCATAAGCGCCGACGTCATAAAAAGCGGAGCCAAAGGCGCGCGCATCATGGTCATTTCCAAAAACGGTTACGGCAAGACGACCAAGGCCGACGAATACAAGACGCAGAAACGCGGCGGCACCGGCATCCTCACGATGAAAGTCACGGACAAGACGGGGCCGGTCATCTCGGCGAAAGTCATTACCGAAGAAGATAGCGAACTTGTGGCAATGTCCAAGAAATCCCAAGTCGTCCGCGTCGAGCTAAAAGAAATTCCGACTCTTGGTCGTCAGACTCAAGGCGTGCGCGTGATGAAACTAAGGGAAGGCGATTCGCTTGCGTCTGTGGTTTGTCTGTAAGATAAAATGGTAACTCAAACTTGCAAACTTGTTTTTAAGGATGGAAAAATTGTAACGGCAAAGATTGTGGCTGATTCCCCAATTTCTTCCGTAGACGTTGAATGGTCCGGAGAAACAAATCGTGTTCCTTCAGAGAATCTAATTAGAAAAATTCATGTAAGTACTTTGCGAGCGTTGTTTAAAAACCTAGCTAAAGATTTGGATGCGAAGTTTGAAGAGTCTGTTGAAGGTACATATGAACGCTGGGAAAGATAATTGAAATTGAAAAACCGTCCACCAAAAGGTGAGACGGTTCCGCGAGAAGAAAGTTTTTAGGCCTTCCTCACAAAACGCTGACGATTGCCGACCATCATGTCGTAGAGTCCGTCGGGCATGTCCTCTGGGGTTTCCCATTTGGACGAATCGAGTCCGCGCTCTTTGATTGCAACCACCAGCAGATCAATTTCTTGATCGTTTTTCTTTGTAACTTCTGGCATTTGAGTATCCTCCACCGAATAGCGACGGGAATGTCGTGGTTCGGTTTGAACACTCAACGCCTTCAATGAACTTTTACTCTGAAATATTATCATATTTATGTCTATTTTGTCAAGTATGAAAAACATCTTATTTTTGAGCGTATAATCTAATTCATGTACATCAAAGTCCACGTTGGGACGAATTGCAAAGAAGAAAAATTCGAACAAAAGGCGCCTGATTTTTTCGTAATTCACGTAAAAGAAAAACCGGAAAGGGGACTGGCGAACAAAAAAGTCCTGGAAATTCTGCGGAAACATTTCGGTCCGTCGGCAAAAGCCATACGAATCGTCAGCGGTTACGATTCACCGTCGAAACTCGTGTCTGTCGATATCGAATAAATTTTACTGACCGCTTGTTGCGCACGAAGGTACGCGAACCGTCACGCCATTTGTAAATGACAGGGAAGAATAAATTTTATTTTCGCCGCTCTGAATGATTTGATTTGTGGCGTCGTCGGACGGTCGCTCATACGATTCGCCGACGTCGAGCATGTAATTTTTGTTCGTGAGAACCGCGTTTTCCCAATATGCCGGGTCGGACATTATGCTTCCGCCATAATTAAACGCTTGGATGGTGCTCGCGCCGCCCGCAAGTCCGCCGAGGTTCGAATAAGGCAGACATCGGTCGTTTTCGCTCGTGTCGATGAGAGCGTTTTGCGTCGCGTCATAAGAAATGTTTCCGACTTTTGTTTGAACCGGTTGAAAGACATTGTCTGGGACGACGGTAAAAACAAGAGTGAACGCGGGAAGCCCGTTTGCCGTTATTCCCGCATCGACGGTCACCATCGTCTTGTCGGCGCTCTCGGTCAGCTGCCAACTCGGAGGATAGTCGAAGCTAAATCCGTATTTTTCGTTCGTGTATGTGCCGGCTGTCGTCGTCGCATTTGCGTTTGGCGACACACGCGGAGAATTATTTCCGGAAATGTAAAAATAAATCCCAACGGCGACGATGAGTATCGCAACCGC
Organism: uncultured Candidatus Saccharibacteria bacterium; assembly: GCA_964476815.1. Classification (GTDB taxonomy): domain Bacteria; phylum Patescibacteriota; class Minisyncoccia; order Phycocordibacterales; family UBA6065; genus DATKHE01. The sequence goes on along the minus strand of CAYZCB010000055.1, from coordinate 669 downwards.
TATCAAAATCCAAACCGCGACAGGTTTTTTTGACGAGTTTTCCATACGCACATATTAACACTTGTTCCGTGTTTTATATCCATAATGTTCTATACTTAGACCATGTTCAGCGACCCAGAGGAAAATATAAAACAGTTTGGACTCTCCGACGGGATGATTGTCGCCGATTTCGGAAGCGGTTCGGGATTTTATGCCATTGAAGCGGGTAAAGCCGTCGCCTCCTCGGGCAAGGTCTACGCCATAGACATCCAAAAAGATTTGCTCGAACGACTGAAACACGAAGCCGACCGTGCTCGCGTTCGAAACATAGAATTCCTCGCCGGCGACCTCGAGAAAATCGGTGGAAGCAAAATCCACGAAGCCTCCGTCGACCGCGTCATTGCCGCGAACATCCTCTTTATGATTGAGGACAAGAAAAGTTTCGTCACCGAGATAAAAAGAATTTTGAAACCGAAGGGCGCGGCGCTTCTCGTCGATTGGGCGGGTTCGTTTTCCCAAATGGGTCCGCATCCCGACCACGTCATCTACAAAGACAAAGCCGTGCAACTGTTTGTCGACAACGGATTCAAAGTGGAAAAGGAGATTTCGGCCGGTTCGCATCACTATGGTATAATTTTCAGAAAGGTGTGATTCATATATGAGCAAATTCCAAATCATCTTTCTCGCCAT
>CAYZCB010000054.1:0-3163 GCA_964476815.1 uncultured Candidatus Saccharibacteria bacterium | reverse complement strand
CCGAGTGGGCGGGGCTTTCCGACAAAGTCGCCATCCTCGGCGTGCAAAGTCACGTGGAAATTTGGAACGAGAAGACGTGGCTTTCGTATAAGGCAGAAAACGAGCGCCAAGCGGATTCTCTGGCCGAAAAAGTCGGCACGGAGAAAAAAGCATAGTCTTCTCATGCACGAACCGGTTCTTTTACATGAAGTTTTAGACGGACTCGAAATAGAAGACGGCGACATCGTCCTCGATATGACGCTTGGCGCCGGAGGCCATAGCCGTGCGATTCTTTCGAGCGGAAAAAATATTCGCCTCATCGGCATCGACCAAGACGATGCCGCGCTTGCGATTGCGAAAGAAACGCTTTCGCCGTGGAAAGACAAAATTATTTTCGTCAGAGGTAATTTCCGCGACGCGGAAAAGCTTCTCGCCGAAATCGGGATTTCGAAAGTCAACAAAATCCTCTTCGACCTCGGCGTCTCATCAATGCAACTCGACGACGCGAAAAGGGGATTCTCTTTTCGGCACAACGCACCTCTCTCGATGCAAATGTCTTCCGACGCGAAATTCTCCGCGAAAGATATCGTGAGCGGTTGGGACGAAGCAGACATCGCAAACGTCATCTTCGCGTATGGAGAGGAAAGAAAAGCCCGCACAATCGCCAAAGCGATTGTGCGGGCTAGAAAAGAAAGACCAATCGAGACGACGTTTGAACTCGCGGATATCGTAGGCAACGCGATAGGTCGGAAACCGTGGATGAAAACAAATCCCGCGACCAAAACCTTCCAGGCTCTGCGCATCGCGGTCAACGACGAGCTCGGAAGTCTCAAATCGGGACTTACTGCGGCGCACGACCTCGTTTTACCGGGTGGTCGCATCGCCGTCATCTCGTTTCATAGCCTCGAAGACCGCATCGTTAAAAACTTCATGAAAGAAAAAGTTGAAACCGGAGACACGATCCTTTCAAAAAAGCCAATAATCGCGAGCGAAGACGAAGAAAACAGGAATCCTCGGTCACGCAGCGCGAAATTGCGAATAATCAAAATAGCATGACGGCATACATTTCAAAACAGTTAAATACGAAAGAACGTCCGCTCTATTTGTGGATACTTTTGGGTATTATCGTCGTTCTTTCCTTGCTTTACGCCTATTTTCTCAACGCGGCGATTATAAGCGTTGTCTCGCGCGAATCGCTAGAAAACAGCATTTCTCTGGCGGCGTCGAACGTCGGCACGCTCGAAGGCCGTTTCCTCGCCGACGAGAGACCTCTCACTGCGGACGCCGTCAGCACCGCAGGTCTTTCAATACCGAAAGAAGTCAGCTATCTCGGCCAAGGCTCGGGCACAATACTTACGTTCGGAAGCAATCTATAATAGAACCGTGGCAACAGGCAGAATTCGTTTCATAGGCATCGTAGTCGCGGTCGTCGCGGTCCTTTACGCTGCGCGACTGTATTACGTGCAAATTATGAACGGCGCGTCGTATCGAAACCTCGCCGACGCGCAATATGAGAGTCAAACGGGACCGATTTTTGACCGAGGCGCGATTTATTTTACGACAAAAGACGGACAACAAATGCCGGCCGCGACGCTCGACGTCGGCTACATTATCGCCATCAATCCGAGCGTTCTCAAAAATCCCGAGGACGACTTCAATCTGCTCTCGAACATTCTGCCCTTGGACGCGAACACGTTTATGGCTCAAGCGACAAAAAGCGACCTCTACGAAGTCATCGCGAATAAAGTCGGCGAAGAGACAAAAGATAAAATTTCCGCGCTCGATATCGCCGGCGTCGAAGTCACGAAAGAACAGTGGCCGTTTTTCCCGGCGTCAACGACGGCGGCGCATCTTATCGGATTCGTCGGATATAAAAACGGCGGCGACACGCTCACGGGACAATACGGCTTGGAACAGTTTTACAACGATGTCTTATCGAGGAACGACGATGGCACGTTCGTCAATTTCTTCGCGCAATTATTTTCGAATATTTCCACCGCGCTTCAAAGCGGAGGAAGCGTCGAGGGAGACCTCGTAACAACTATCGAACCGTCGGTCCAAAACGAACTCGAACACGAACTCGCAATTGTCCGAAGCGAATATCAAACGGACCTTGATGGTGGCATTATCATGGACCCGAAAACCGGTGCGGTATACGCCATGGGTTCCGTTCCGACATTCGATCCGAACACTCCGGCGGCATTTGCAACGAGTACGGTCTATGTCGATGGCAATGCTCTGCCGCAAAGCGTATTTATCGACCCATTGGTCGAAGACACGTTTGAAATGGGCTCGATTATAAAACCTATCGCCATGTCCATAGCCCTTGATGCAGGATCCGTCACGCCAACAACGAAATATGACGATACCGGCTTCGTCATGATTGACGGCAAAAAAGTCTCCAACTACGACGGTGTGGCGCGAGGCGTCATTACCATGCAGACAGTACTCGACGATTCTCTCAACGTCGGTATGGCATACGTCGAAAGCCAGACAGGCAGGCAGGCAATGAGCCATGGTTTTTACAAATTTGAAGTCGGGTCGACCACGGGTATCGATCTGCCGGGCGAAGCCGCGGGCCAAGTAGCAAACCTCAACGCTCCACGCGACCTCGAACTCGCTACGGCCGCCTTCGGTCAAGGCATCGCTCTGACGCCTATGGAAACCGTCCGCGCGCTTTCGGCTTTGGCAAACGACGGAGTATTGCCCGATCCGCACGTCATTTCGGAAATAGAATATCCCACAGGTATCTCGAAAGTTATGACGTATAATCCGACGGACAGGGCGATTTCCACGACGACCGCGGCGGCAATAACGGCAATGCTCATCAACGTCAACGATCAAGGCGAAACTCCCATTAACCCCGCGGCGTATCTCGCGCATTACACGGTCGCCGACAAGACCGGTACGGCGCAAATCGCCAATCCCGCGGGCGGCGGCTATTACACCGACAGATTTCTCCATTCGTTCTTCGGATATTTTCCGGCGACTGACCCGCGATTCATTATTTTTCTTTTCGCGGTCAATCCGCACGGCCAAGAATTCGCTTCGCACACGCTCCTTCAACCCTTTATCAATCTGCGCAATTTCTTGATAAGCTATTACGACATTCCGCCCGACAGATAAATGAAACAATTTTTCAAAAATGCAGTGACGAATATTCTTACGAAAGAGGCGTACGGCG
>CAYZCB010000053.1:0-3350 GCA_964476815.1 uncultured Candidatus Saccharibacteria bacterium | reverse complement strand
TTTCTTTCGTACTAGCGCTCTTCTTACTTTCTTACATGCTCATTTATTTCGGAGTCACTGCTTTGTCATGGATTTTTGTTAACTTAACTTGGCTCCTCTATATTGCTATAGCGATAGTTTTTGTCTGTTTCACGTGGCTCTCATCGATTCAACAAGACGTCCAAAGATTATTCATGTAGCAACTCTCCCAAGCTATCGGTTTTCAATATGCGGCAACAGCAGACATATCGAGTTTCAAGGGACGTTTTATGGAAATCGGACACGACCAGCGAGTCCAAGACGTGCTTTCCGGTACGTATCAAAATATGCCCGTCCGTATTTTCACCTATTCGTATACCGTGGGAGGAGGAAAAGACCAGCAGACGTATACCCACACCGGATTTGAAATGCAGACGAAAATCAATCTGCCTGATATCGTCATACATCCAAAATCTTTGGCTTCCTTAAATGATTGGAAACCGGATGGAGCAAAACAACTCGAACTCGAAGGTAATTTCGACAACTATTTCGAAGTATTTGTCCCCCAAGGTTTCGAAGTGGATGCTCTGCAAATCCTCGCCCCGGACGTTATGGCAGACCTTATCGACAACTACAAAGAATTCATCCAAGAATTTTCGGTAACTCGATGTATGTTATTTCAACAAATATCATACAAAATAGAGCGGCTTTTCTGAAACTCCTTTCACTTATAGACAAACTCTACGATAAAGTCCTGCCGACACTAAACGAAATGGCGACCGATACTACTGAAGCATCCCGTTAGCGAAAAGACTTCCCAAATCCAAAATTCTGCCGATACTGCCGCTTGCATCCGCCTCTATATATGTGGGAATGCCAAGGACGCAACCATTGTCTTCGATGGCGATGCCGTCAAAGCTCTCGAAGACTTGTATCTTCATTTGCATACGAAATAATCGAAGAAATCATTCCGTAATCTGATCTGGTGAATTAATGACGATTTCCGGAGTTCCATTGTAACTTTTTATCTGCCCCGTGAGGGTGATGGTCTTGCCCTCGTATTGCGAGATATCGGTGAAATTTTTCGCGTCATCGGCAAATACCACCGCGCTGAAAGGACAATTTTTGTAATTTTTGCAGTAATCAAAAAAGACTTGTCCGCTCGAAGACGTGTAGACGCTCAAGATTGCGCCTGTGACCGCGGCATTTTCGCCAATATGATTTTTGGCGTCGGTGTAATCTATCGAGACCGGAATGGCGGAAGGCGCGGCGGCGCTAGGCAATGTCGCGCCGGAAGCTTCGTTTGTCGCCAAAAGTTTCTTTATAATCGTCTCATACTGCTCACGCGTATTTTCATCCGTGCCGACTTCGAGAACCTCGTCGTTTACGTTTGTTGCCGACGACGTCCAGTTGTAACTTCCCGACGCGTATTCATTGTCGGTGACAATGGCTTTGATGTGCATGATGCCGTCTGTGTGGATTTGAGTCTCGAGTTTTATTCCCGCAGATTTAAGCTCTTTGACGATGGGCGATTCTTCGGCACTCGTCGAATTGTCTTTGTCGAGAACACCCTCGACGTCTATTCCCTTTTCTTTCGCCGCCACGAGTGCTTGGGCGATGTCATCCTTAGTGAATTCGTAGATGGCGAAATAAACGTATGTGTGGGCGTTGTCTATGACGTTTATAATCTCTTGATCGTTTTGTCTGGCGTCGAGACTATAATACACGGTCGGAGCGGCAACAGAATGATGAATGCCAAGTTCGTAAGCTCCGACGGCGAAAACGAGAATGATAAGAAAAGGCGTGATGATCTTTATGAAAAGTCCTTCCATAAAATAAACTTAGTGCGCGGTGAGGGATTTGAACCCCCGACCCTTCGAACGTCAATCGAATGCTCTACCAACTGAGCTAACCGCGCGCAGAAAAAACAATAACAAAAAATGGTCTTAAACTCAAGAAAAAACTATTTAAACAAATTCATAAACTTCATCGGGTCGATTGAGATGTCGCTCATCCTCACCGTGATGTGCAGATGCGGAGCGAGAGCGTCTCCGGTCTCTCCAGAGAGTCCAATCACCTGCCCTTGTTGCACAAGCTCGCCGACGTTTACGTTTATTTTCGAAAGATGCATATAAAAAGTCATAAGTCCGAGACCGTGGTCGACGATAATGGTGTTACCGTATTCCGTAAATCGTTTCGTCAACCTGACGACGCCGCGATTCATTGCCTCAACCGGCGTGCCGATACTCGCGCGGAAATCCGTGCCTTTGTGTGTTATTGAAACGCCACTCGTGTCTCTCAGATATCCGTAAGGGTCAGTCACGGTGATTTGAGGAAGCGGAAAAATAAATTTATTCGTCCAAAAAGCTTTTGTTCCGGTCTTGAGGCCGATAAGCTCGGCATTTTCACGTGCAAGCGTGGTCGCAAGCGTGACGGCGCTCGACGTAGCATTGCCGCCAAGCTTTTCGGGAATACTAAAAGCCACCGTGGGCATCGTGCGTGCGCCGACGACCAAATCTTTTTCTAGTATCGTGCCGTCCGACATCGTCGCGTAAATTTTATACGTCGCGGGCTTTTGATTTATGTCCACGCCGACCAAAGCCGTCGGTTTGTTTTGATACGAAAATACGCCGAGATTTTTTCCTGCCTCGCCGGCAGGCGGGCCGTTGAAAGAAATGCTTTTGACCGAGGACGATGCGGTGTTTTGGACCACGATTTCCACAGGCTCGCCTTGAATGACACTTTGCGGATACACCGAAAGCGTCGGCGTCGCTGCGTTCGCGAAAAATGGAAAAAACAATAGAGGTAAAACAAAAAACGCCTTATAAAATATATTCAAGATAGATACAGTATAGCGCCCATTCAAAAATGAGAAACGATTTTGACCCTACAGAGAATCGAACTCTGATTAACGGATTGAAAACCCGCTGTCCTAACCATTAGACGATAGGGCCATACCAACGAGAGGTAATCTATCATTTTTTTGAAAAAAATTCAAAAAATGCTAATGTAGAAAGCCTGGAGAGATGGCTGAGTGGTTGAAGGCACCGGTTTCGAAAACCGGCAGGGGCGAAAGCTCCTCGTGGGTTCAAATCCCACTCTCTCCGCCAGATGTCCAAGTTTGAACCCACGTAAAATAAGGCTTCTTGGAACACAAAAGACCGACTTTTAGAAAGTCGGTCTTTTGTTTGAACTATTTTAATCAAAGATTATTTCCTCTTTTGTAACACGTCGAGTAGGTGGCTGATCACTACGATTCTGGCGGCCGCGTCGTGCGGGCCGAGTTGTTCCGCTTCGCCATGACCAAGAAGGTTTTTGCACCAGACCAACGCTCCCATTACGAGAAACTGAAATCCCTCGTATTGGGAGCGTTGGTCTGGTGCAAAAACCTT
>CAYZCB010000052.1:0-3575 GCA_964476815.1 uncultured Candidatus Saccharibacteria bacterium | reverse complement strand
CGCCATGGCGATTTTCATAAAAAAAACCTGTGCTCAATTTATTCCGACGGAAAAAGCTCTCAAGATTCCGGTACTTTACGGCGGTTCGATCGATGTCGAGAACGCCAAGATGATGATTGCCGGCGGCGTTGACGGACTCCTCGTCGGTCGAGAGTCTCTCAACCCGGAACACTTCGTCGAGATAATAAAATTCGCCGATGCCTAATATCTCTTTTAAAAAATTGCAGGATGTGAAAGATCTCGAAGGCAAACGAGTGCTCCTTCGCCTCGACCTCAACGTGCCTATTGTTGACGGCGGCGTGCGCGACGATTTTCGCATCAAACGGATTTTACCGACCATAGCGTATCTCAAAGAAAAAAAAGCCAAGACGATTATCATAAGCCACATCGACGACGACCCGACGACGTCTCTTGCGCCGGTGGCGAAATATCTCGGAGAGCTCTATACGATTGCCGCTTTCGTCCCTCGCATTCCCGACACGCCGAAAGTCGTGGCGACGATGAAGGACGGCGACACGATTATCGTAGAGAATATCCGTTTCGACAAAGGTGAAGCCGAAAACAGTCCGCAGTTTGCCGCTTTTCTCGCGTCCTTGGCGGACATTTACGTCAACGACGCTTTTTCCGTATGCCATCGCGCGCACGCTTCTATCGTCGGCGTGCCGAAATTACTACCAAGCTATGCCGGACTTTTGCTCCAAAAAGAAATCGCCGCTCTTTCCGAAGCTTTCAATCCGCCACGGCCGTTTCTTTTGGCGCTCGCCGGAGCGAAATTCGAGACCAAGCTCCCTTTGGTGGAGAAATTTCTCGATATCGCCGACAACGTCTTCGTCGGCGGCGCTTTGTCGAACGATATTTTCAAAGAACGAGGATATGAAATCGGCCGCTCGAAAGTTTCGAAAGTGTACGTCAATCTTCGCCGCGTCGTAACCAGTCCGAAACTCATCGTGCCGACAGACGTCATCGTTCAAAATACGTACGAATCCGGCGCTCGGTCCGCGACAGCCGTCGCTCCGGAAGACACGATTGTCGATGCCGGCCCGCGCACATCCGCCGAACTCTCCGATATCCTTGCCGATATGAAATTCGTCCTTTGGAACGGACCATTCGGAGATTACGAAAAAGGTTTTTCCCAATCGACCATAGATTTCGGCCAAGCCATCATCGATTCGGGCGCGAAATCCGTCGTCGGCGGGGGAGACACGGTCGCCGTCATTTCGAAAGCCGGCATGCTCGATAAATTTACTTTTGTCTCGACCGGCGGCGGCGCGATGATTGAGTTTTTGGCAAACGGCACATTGCCGGGAATCGAAGCTCTGAAATCTTGATATACTTCAATCATGAAAAACCAAAAAGTTTCGGTAGTTTGGGTTTTGATTCTAATTGTGTTGGTTGTTGTTGGCGGAATTTACTTTTATTACAAAAGTCCGTCGGTCTTGCCGTCAGCGGTTTCTAATATGGCAACGACCACTTCTTCCGGGCCCATATCCGAAGCATATTACACGCTTGACTACCAATTCTCATATCCAACCACACCCACGAAGCAGCAAATTATCGGTGCTACTCTTACGTCTCAAGAAGGGAAGGTGGTGTCAATGCCTCAGAGCGTCTGGTCTATAATGAACGGCCCCTTATCAAAAGGATATGTTACTGGTCGGGCCTATGTGAATCCGGAAAATCCCAACGAAGTATTTATGAGTTCCGTCGGCGACAATTTGGATCCCGTGAGAGTTTATTCTTATGACATGTCGACCCAAAAACTTACAGAGTTGTATGAAAAGAAGATTCAACTTCCAGACGCGAATATTATTAACATAGTCGGTGTTTCCGGAACGAGTATAATATTTTATTGGCACGATGGAGGAGTTGATGGTCCTGGACCATGTAGTAGTCCTTTGGCTTTTCCCGGTCTTCTTGCTCTAGATTCAACCACAGGTGTTGTTTCAAACTTTATAACCCCCCAGTCAATAGTAGAAAAAGCACAGGCTAAAGATGCAGAGTGCGAGAAAAATTACGTTGCCCCATAAATCATATATTTGACATAAGTATTTAGTTGTGCTATTTTCTATTTAGATAGCACAGAGCGTTTTCTGTGTTCGTAAACTCCAGTTCTTCGACTTTATGAAAAAAACAAAAAGAAAGACCTCGACTCCCTACAAATGGGTGCCGGGGGTCTCACTTATGCTCCTGATTTTTGGACTCGCGGTCTTGGTTCGTCACGATAGAAATCAAGACAACATAGTTAGTCACTCAGAAGCGGAGTATCAGGAGAGGTATGATTACCTTCTTGAGCATGTGGCGCAAACCAACGTTCATCCTTTACTGCGGGCGGTTCATTTCACTATAGGCAAGTATTTTGACGCCTGCGGGACGATGGTATTGAATGCTGATGGGACGCCGTACTTCATAGTGACGGCTAATCATTTATTTTCGGAAACCCAACCGGGATCCGACTATTATGATTATCACGTTCTCGGTCCAAATGGATATGGTGAACAAGGTCACATCTCTCGAGTCGTTCTCGACAGCATTCGTTCGTCAAATGTGCCCGAAGGGATTCAGGACGTCGCCTTTTGTTACATAGGTGAACCCGCACCGATTTCCAGGACCTCAAAGGTTTTAGTTTCTGCATCGTCACCTTTTTCACAGAGTTTTCAGGTAGGAAAGCTTGCGGAACAGGTCGATGCCGTATCAATCACTACGGGTGAGCATTGTAAGATTATCGGTCAGATAGTGAACAATCAGAATGTTCCTTACTTTATAATGCTTTACAAGAGCGTAAATGGTGAAAGTGGGAGTGGTTTCTGGGGGAGCGACAAGAGGCTCTACATTATTTCTGGAGGTGTCGTCGTGAGTCCAGAGACGCGCAAAGAGTTACTAATTCCTAGCACTTACGACTATGTCACTGTATTGAGTGCCGTAAATGTTCATTGGTAGCCATTTTTCCCGGACCCAGCACAATTTGTGCGGGGTCTTTTTTATTTCAAAAACTTTCTTATCTTTTCCGCGTTTCCTACGAAATCTTTTTTGTCGCCTTTCACTTCTCTGTCGGGATACACCCAAATGTGCGCGTGAGGCACGTCTTCGCCGACGATTTTTGAGAGGACAAAATCTGTTTCGAAAGCTTTCATCTCCGCCAAGGCGATTTTTTTGGTAACCTCAAAAAAATCGCCGGCGTTCGGCACGTCCCAGACCCAGCGGTAGTGTTTTTTCGGAATGACGAGCGTGTGGCCGGGCGACAATGGGTTAATCGAAAGAAAAGCCAAGAAATTTTCGTCCTCGTAGACTTTGTTCGCCGGGATTTTTCCGGCTATGATTTTGCAGAAAACGCAATCTTGCATAGGCTGATTATAACAAATACAATGTTTACATGAATACAGAACAAAAAAATGCTTTTTCCGTGCCGGCGGCTATTCTTCTCGGGGCCATTATCATCGCTCTTGCAATCATTTGGGCGGTCCACCCATCAGCTGCGACGTCGCCGACTACTGCGGCGCAAAATGTCGCCAACCCCGCCCTTCCCACCGTCGACCCATCCAAAATCAACACGGTGAACGAACCCTTCATAGGCAACC
>CAYZCB010000051.1:0-3787 GCA_964476815.1 uncultured Candidatus Saccharibacteria bacterium | reverse complement strand
AAACATTTGAAATATTTGGCAAAAAATCAGCCGAAAAATTACAGCGCGCTTTTGAAAAAGCTCGAGCTTAAAAAGTAGTTCTGTTTTATACTTAGTCAGTCTTTCGTTTGTGTTCTTTCGAGAATCATTTTTAATAAACGGTTTTATTTAGTTAACGTATATGTCAGCAATCAAACATTCTTCCCAACGCGTCGGGATTTTTATCGACGCGCAAAATCTTTACCATAGCGCAAAAAATCTCTATCATGCCCGAGTCAATTTCGGAGCGGTAGTCAAAGAGGCGCTCGGCGAACGGTCGCTCATCCGCGCCATGGCCTACGTCATTTCGACGGAATCCGGAGACGAAAATAATTTTTTCGAGGCACTCACAAAAGTGGGTATCGAAACCAAAACGAAAGACCTTCAAATCTTTTCAAGCGGGGCGAAAAAAGCCGACTGGGACGTCGGGCTCGCCATGGACGCGGTCAAAATGGCGCCGAAATTGGACGCGGTTATTCTCGTGACCGGCGATGGCGACTTCGTGCCGCTTGTCGAATATCTCCAAAACACGCACGGCTGCCAAGTGGAAGCCGTTACCTTCGGCAAATCGGCCTCGGCAAAACTCAAGGAGGCGGTCAACGATTTTCTCGACCTCGACGAAAATCCCCGCAAATACCTCCTGTCATCCGGCGGCTCGCGAAGAAAATAATTTGAATTTTTTCTTTAGAGCATTACACTGTGAATATGGACGAAAACGAGGACAACGAAACCAAACCAACCGAGCGACTTTCCGCCGCGGAACAAGACGCAATGAAAGCGGAGGGTGTTGAAATTGAAGGGGAGGACGATTTCTCGTCCGCACCGTCGTCACTCGAGACGCCAACACCCGCCGCTCCAAAAAAAATCGCCCCCGAACCCGTCGTACCAAAACCACTGGAACCGGTCGCGCAAGAAACTCCGGTGGAACCAAAAACCATTCCCGCGGTTCCAGTCACGCCGACACCAATACCGAAACTAGAATCAGCGCCACTATCGAAGCCGACATTTCAGGCCCAAACGCCGATTTCCGTGCCGGAAGAAAAAAAATACGGAAGCTTCACTTCTTATGACGGCTTTACGCCCATTCCACGACAACCAATACAAGAAAGACCTGTGCAGGAAAAACCGACGGCGATCAACAATTCAATAAAACCCATCCGCACCTATCGGAGTGACGCCGAGGAAGCCGTGGAAGGAAACCACACGTCCGTCATCGATATTGCCGTTGCCGAAAGTAAGAAAAAAGAAAAAAATCCCATGGTATATGCGCAAGAAAAGTCTCCGCGCAAATTTTTGTGGATTTCCGTCGTTTTTATCATTATCGCTTTGGCGGTAATCGGCGGAGTTTACTATTTCTGGACGGTCGGTTCACAAACACTCCAAGATACCGCAATACAAAGTTATTATTCGCCGCTTATCACGGTTGACAGTACGAAAACCGTTCCACTTGATGAAAAAAACCCAATACAATCGATCGTCGCGGCACTTTCAAACAGTAGCACGATGCCTGTGGGCGAGACCGTTAACGTCATTCCCACGGGCGCAAACGGTATTGCCGTGGCGACATCGAGCGATTTCTTCTCCGATATCGGTATAACGATTCCGCCGGAAATGGGTCTCTCTCTCGACGGCACGTACACCCTCGGGTTTGTGGTGTCAGACCCGGATCACCCGTTCATCGTTCTCGGAATCTCTTCTTTTGAAAACGCTTTCGCTGGCATGCTTGCATGGGAAAAAACAATGCGAAACGATTTCGGGCAATTTATTACCATCGATCACCCGACAGAAACCGTTGTGCCGACAAGTCAGGAAATGTGGAGCGACACGACGATAGTCAATCAAGACGTTCGGGAAATCCTTGATGCTTCGAGCTCACCGCTTCTCTTGTATACATTCGTCGGCACGACAAAACTCGTCATTACGACCGATGCTTCGATAATGTCCGCCATCGTGGAGAAACTCAATACGACAAACGTCACGAGATAATATATACTTCCTAGCATGTTAATAAGTTTATTTTCAAAAAAACAAAAACGCGACGACATTGATGTCGCGCATTTCAAAAAAATCCTCAAAAAGGAGCTCAAACGCCTCGAGACGGAGCTCAAAACCGTAGGTCACAAAGAGAATGCCGCCGGCGAGTGGGAATCAAAGGCCACCGACGTCGACGTCCTCGCGAGTGACGATGCGGACATTGCGGACAATATGGAAAATTACGAATCAAATACCGCCATACTCAAAGATTTGGAAATAGAATACGCCGAAATCCTCCACGCTCTGGAAAATATCAAACGCGGCGTCTACGGCATATGCGAAATCTCAGGAGAGCCGATAGAACAGGGCCGCCTCGAAGCCAACCCGGCGGCCCGAACCTGCATGACGCACAAAAATACGAAAATAAAATAAAAAGAACGGGGGATTTAGGTTTCGGCGGAAAAATAAATTCACATGTCATTTTCAAAAGTTCACAGCGCGCAAAATTTCATCCTTGAGCCACACATCATCGATATCGAGACCGACATTTCGCGCGGTCTTTTTTCTTTTTCCATCGTTGGCCTCGGCGACAAAGCCGTCGACGAAGCGAGAGATCGTGTCGTCGCAGCGATAAAAAATTCCGGCTTCGCGAGTCCGAAAAGCGACAATCACAAGATCGTTGTTTCGCTCGCGCCCGCCGACTTAAAAAAAGAGGGTGCGAGTTTCGACGTCGGCGTGGCGCTCGGCTATTTGCTTTCGAAAGAACTTATCGACTTCGAACCAAAGGACAAAATGTTTCTCGGTGAACTTGCCCTCGACGGAGGTATTCGGCCGATAAATGGCGTCTTACCACTTGTCGATTTCGCCAAGAAAAAAGGTTTTAGGGAAATTTTCGTGCCAATAGATAATGTCGGGGAAGCAGCAATTGTGCCGAACATAAAAATATTCGGTGTAAGAAACTTGCGCGAGCTTGCGACACATCTCGACCCCGATTTGCGAAAAGAAATCGGCGGTGAAGAAATAATTCCGACAAAACATGTCCTCTACGCGCCAACAGTCGAAGATTTTTCTCCCGACTTCGACGATATTGAGGGCCAAACGACCGCGAAACGGGGGCTTGAAATCGCTTGCGCCGGCGGTCATCATATCGCTTTTTATGGACCGCCCGGTACGGGTAAAACGATGCTCGCCAAAGCCTGCGTCTCCGTCTTACCGTCGCTTTCTTTCGAAGACGCCATCGAAGCGACGTCGATTCATTCGATCGCCGGCACGCTTTCCGGAAATTATCTCTCCGCGCCGCCATTTCGCTCGCCGCATCACACGTCTTCGTATGCCGCGCTTGTCGGCGGTGGCGGAAGTATTCCGCGCCCCGGAGAAATGACTTTGGCACACAAAGGAGTTCTGTTTCTCGACGAGTTTCCCGAGTTCGATAGGCGTGTCGTGGAATCGCTTCGTGAGCCGCTTGAAGAAAAATCTCTCGCGATTTCAAGAGCAAAAGGCACGGCGAGATTTCCCGCGGATTTTATTTTAATCGCCGCCATGAATCCATGCCCGTGCGGTATGAGAAACGTCAAAGGCAAACGTTGCATTTGCACCGCGGCCCAGCTTTCGAAGTACGAAAAGAAACTCTCCGGTCCGATTGTCGACCGCATCGATATGTGGATTGAAGTTTTGCCCGTGCGACACGAAGGGCTTCTCAAAAAACGCATGGGGCAATTCGAAACGAAGGCTATGAGAGAGAAAATCGTCCAGGCGCGCAGACAACAAATGTTTCGTTTCAAGAGTCACCCCCGTC
>CAYZCB010000050.1:0-3910 GCA_964476815.1 uncultured Candidatus Saccharibacteria bacterium | reverse complement strand
TATGTTTTCCAAACAATTCGATTTCATCGCCATCGGCGACATTACGACGGATGCATTTATCAAACTCCATGAAGCGAGCGTCAGCTGCGACATAAACAAAGAGCACTGCCAGATTTGCATGAGCTTCGGCGATAAGATTCCTTATGAGTCCGTCACGGTCGTCCGCGCCGTGGGCAACAGCGCCAACGCCGCCGTCGCCGCTTCCCGCTTGGGACTTCGCTCCACACTCATCGCCGATATCGGCTCCGACGAAAACGGCAAAGAATGCCTCGCTTCCCTTCGTAGCGACAAAGTCTCGGAGAGATTCGTCACAACACACAAAGAAATGGAAACGAACTATCATTACGTCCTCTGGTATGAAGACGACCGCACCATTCTCGTCAAACACGAGGAATATCCGAGAACCTTGCCAAAGTTTCCCGAGCCGAAATGGATTTATCTTTCCTCGCTCGGAGACAATTCGGAGCTCTATCACGAAGAAATCGCCACCTATCTCGTCGCTCATCCGGACGTAAAGCTGGCTTTCCAACCGGGAACGTTTCAAATACATCTCGGTGTCGACAAGCTCAAAGACATATATAAGAGGACTAACGTCTTCTTCGTGAACAAAGAGGAAGCGCAGAGAGTTTTGAATTCGAAAGAAGAAAACGTAAAAGTCTTGATGGTGGAGCTGGCGAAGCTCGGTCCGAAAGTCGTCGTCATCACCGACGGACCAAACGGCGCTTACGCCTACGATGGAAAAGATTCCTATTTCATGCCGACATATCCGGACGCGAAGCCGCCCTACGAGCGCACGGGCGCGGGCGACGCCTTCTCGTCCACCTTTACCGTCGCTTTAGCAAAAGAACTTTCCATAGAAAACGCCCTCCGCTGGGCGCCGATAAATTCCGCCTCCGTCGTCCAATTTATCGGCGCCCAGAAAGGCCTTCTGTCCGAAAAAGACTTGCTTTCGTGGCTTGCCAAAGCACCGAGTAACTACCAGCCGAAGAAAATTTAGGCACAAAAAAGTCCGGTGGTTTCTCGCTTGTGCGCTTCGCTCCGACTTACGCGCTCGAAACCACCGGACTTTTTTATTTATTTTACCTCTACGACAATCTCACTTTTCGGGAATCTGACTTTTTTGTATTTCTTGACTTCATCTTCATTCGCGCGGTATCCGACTGCGGCAAAAGCCACCGACTCGACACCAAGCTTGGAAAGACCGAGGATTTCGTCGACTTTTTTGTTGTCGAACCCTTCCATCGGACACGCGTCGATGCCGAGAATCGCCGCGGCTTCGAGTAAAACGCCAAGGGCAATATAAACCTGCCGGGCCGACCATGCCTTGACCGCGTCGGAAGAACCTTTGGCTTTTATCGCGCCTTTCATCATCTCTCCATATTCTTTCAAGGCGGCGACCTGAACGCCGCGAGTCTTTGCGATATCCGTGACAAACTTGTCGACGGAAGCGTCGTTTAGATCCTTCTCGACCGTAAAGACGATGAGATGCGACGCGTCGGTTACTTGCGGCTGGTTCCACGCCGCTTCGCGGATTTTCTTCCTGACCTCTGGATTGGTCACGACGATAAATTTCCACGGCTGAAGTCCGAAGGACGACGGAGACAATCGTGCCGCCTCGAGAAGCGTGCCGATTTCTTTGTCGGAAAGCTTTTTCGTCGCGTCGAATTCTTTCGTCGCGTACCGCCAGTTGAGAGCTTTGATAATATCTGTTGCCATATGTTTTTGCTTTATTAATACAGTAATGGAGAAAGTATACCGCTTATCACTTTACTTTGTAAAGTATTGAATATGGTGCTACACTGTGTTCTGTTATGAAAGCCACAAAAACCCAAAAGAAGAAACTCGCCGTCTGCCCCATCGCCAAAGTGGCGCAGGAAATCGGCGATCATTGGACAATACTCATCATCCGCGACCTTTTGACCGGAGAAAAACGATTCGGCGATCTCGAGACGTCGCTTTCGGGCGTGAGCTCGCGAACCTTATGCAACAAACTCGACCGACTGGTCAAAAACAAATTCATCGTGCGGAAATCGTTCCGTGAGACTCCTCCAAAAGTCGTCTATTCGCTCACGAAAAAAGGCGCCGGCCTCCACTTCATCGCGGAAGCAATGAGAACATACGGCGAAAAACACCTTTAGAAATTTTTCACCACGGAAACTTCCTTTTCCAAAACCGCATCATTCTCGCCGAAGGAAAAGCTCCCCTTCACGATATTGCCTTTAAGGACTTCCGGAAACCAGAAGATATCGTCGGGCCACATCTGTCCGTGTCCAAACGGCATATCACCCGCGGCAAACCATTTCGGGGCCATCTCTTCGCTTTCCGAAGGCTCACCTGCCCAGCTCTCCGTCAAATACGCGTGCACGATTTGATTGAATGCCGGATTGTGAGGAAAACGAAACGAGAGCTCGGCGACTTTTTTCAAATCTCTGACCTCGACGCCTATCTCCTCTTTAGCTTCGCGAATCGCGCCTTCTTCCACCGTTTCGCCACGTTCGACTTTACCGCCAACACCATTCCATCTACCCTTTCCGAAACCGCGTTTTTTCATCGCGAGGCAAATCTCGTCGATTTTTCCGTTTGATTTTTTTACCAAGAAAACAAGTGTCGCGATTCTCGGTTGTTCCATAAATTTAAAATTCGTATTCTTTGCCGATTTCAAGCGGCGTGAGTTTGATGGCGTCGCCCAGAATTCTGCCAATCATGGGCGCCACGAAGGCGGACGACGTGGACATTCCATCGTGTACGGGGAAAGCTTTTTTGGGTTTTACGGCGAGAAGATAGTCGATGGCTTCGGATATTTTCATCCACGGTCCGGCAACGGGCACCGCCAAGATTTCGACCGGCCGCTTTGGATTGTAAAAAGAGTCCCCGGGATAAAAGAGTTTGCCGGCGACCATAAAGCCGGTGTTTTCGCATTTGCCGAAATCGCCCCAGATGATGGCGTGATCTCTGCCCATGCCTTCAATGGAAACTCCTTTCTCCGTCGATTGACCGCCGTCGGCAACGAGAGTGAAAGGAATATTTTCTTTCGCCAAAAGCGCCCCGACGGCGCTGTTCGCGATAACTTTCACCCTCGGGTTTCCGGCGATTATTTTCTTTACCGATTCGATATGGAAATGGTCCTGATGTTCGTGTGTGATGAGAATAACGTCGACGTTTTTGACGTCGTTTTGCGCCGTCGAATAATTGCCCGGGTCGGTAATGATGCGCAAACCGTTCTCTTCAACCAAAAGACAGCATTGTCCGAATTTTGTGATTTTCATATGTTTATTTTTATTATGAGTCCCGCCGCGAACAAAGTATTTTTGAGCGCGTAAGTCGGAGCGAAGCGCACAAGCGAAAAAATACTTTGTTCGCGGCGGGACCTATTGTGAAATTTTCTGGACGTTCGCCCGTTTCAAAAGTTCGCTCTGAAAAATGAGGGCGAGACGTTTGTCGATGTTGTCGACGACCGGAATGACGCTTTCGGAAACGGACGCCGAGAGACTTTCTTCACCGACGGTAAGAATGACGAGTTTGGAAACGCCGTAGAGCTGTTGATAAATGCTTCTCTCGATGTTGACGTCGCGGATTTGGCGATACGGAATCGCGGTTTCTTTTTTCGAGAAAACGCCGCGGCGAATTTTGAACGCGTCGTCTTCGAGAGAAAACGTGTAATTCTTATAGACAAGCGAACCGGCGGCAAATGCGTACGCGATAAAAACAACGAAAAGTCCGAGAGACCAAAGGACGACCTGATTCATATATTGAGTAGCGCCGAAAGCGTGACGGGCGAAAAAAGCGATGATAGCGACAACGAGAAGAATAAAAGCGAAACGCGAATGTTTGCTCACGATAAGAGAAAAGGCTCTCGAGCCGAGATGTTGCGGCGCCGAAAAATCCGGCTGGTTTTGATTTGGATTCATGC
>CAYZCB010000049.1:1128-4078 GCA_964476815.1 uncultured Candidatus Saccharibacteria bacterium | reverse complement strand
TTTCAGAAAGGTGTGATTCATATATGAGCAAATTCCAAATCATCTTTCTCGCCATATTTATCGTTCTCGCCGTTATCGGTATCGTCATTTTCGCCACTTCGACGTCGAGCAATAACGCGGAGCTCGTGCCGATTACCATTTGGGGCACGCTTCCGTCTTCCGACGTGAGACAAGCGATTGATGACCTCGAAACGGCGGACAAGACGACTTTCGAGGCGACGTATACCCAAATCGACGAGGCGGATTTCCAGTCCAAGCTGGTCAACGCCATCGCTTTGGGACAAGGTCCCGACCTCGTTCTCATTCCGCAAGATATTTTTCTTTCGCTGAAGAAATTGCTTTACCCGATTCCGTACACCGATTATTCGCAGGGACTTTTCCAAAATTCCTTCGCCCAGGCCGGAGAAATATTTCTCGACCCGGCGGCGGGAGTCTATGCTTTGCCGGTGATTATCGACCCAATGGTAATGTTTTGGAACAGAGATTTGCTTTCGACCGCCGCCATCGCACTTCCGCCAAAGACCTGGACCGACCTTCTCGCCGAAGTTCCGCAATTGACGGTCAAAGACGCCAATGGAAATATCACCCAAAGTGCTTTGGCTTTTGGCGAGTGGACGAACGTCCCGCACGCCAAAGACATTTTTTCGATGCTTATGCTTCAGAGCGGCACGCCGATAGTCGCGGTCGACCAGACGACCGGCAAGCTTTCGTCGGCGCTCTCGGCGGATAGTTCATCCGGAGTGAACCCGACCGAAGAAGCTCTGACGTTTTTTTCCCAGTTTGCCGACCCGTCCAAAGACATCTATTCGTGGAACAGAGCCGAGCCGTCCGCCGATTCGACGTTTCTCGCCGGCGAGCTTGCGTTTTATTTTGCTCCGGCAAGCGAGACGTCGTCCTTGCGCGCTCGAAATCCCAACCTCAATTTTGAAGTGGCGCAGGTACCGCAGACCGGCACGACCGTCACGACGACTTACGCCGATGTGTACGCTTTCGCCATTCTCAAAAGTTCTCCCAATATAGGCGCCGCTGCCTCGGATGCCAATCTTTTGACGTCGGACGCCGCCGTTACCGATATGGCGACTGCCGCCGCGGTCGCTCCGGCGCGCCGTGACCTTCTTTCGGTAGCGCAACCGCAGGCGTACGAAGAGACGTTTTGGAAATCGGCTCTCATCGGCGACAATTTCCTTGACCCGAACCCTTCGGCAACCGACAACCTTTTTGAATCAATGGTAGAATCGGTGACGTCGGGAGCCAAAGACAGCGCCGACGCGGTTTCCTCCGCGAATATGTCTTTTGCCGCGCTTTTACAGACGGCGACGCAATAACATGAATTCCTTTTCGAAAAAAATTCTTCTCGGCATCGCCCTTGCGGCGGCTATATTTCCGTTTGCGGCTTTCGCTCAAGCCCTGTATCAAGGCTCTTCGGAACCTTCGACGTTTCAAGCAGCGTCGCCGCAAAACGGTCAACCGGCGACTTCAAGTCAGAATTCCTTTCAGCTTGTTCCGTGCAATGCCGCTCCCGTGGTCGATGCAAACGGCGCTTTAATCCCGAGCGGTCTTTCCACGGACACGCAGACGCCGTGCGATTTTCTCGCGCTTATGCAGCTCGTTCAGCGCTTCATCAATCTTTTGCTTTATGCGATGATATTTATAGCGGTCATTATGATCCTGTGGGCTGGGTACAATTATCTGACCGCCGGCGGCGACACGGGCAAGATTAAAAAGGCCCACGACATTTTCAGAGTGACGGTCATCGGCATGATTATCGCTTTGACGTCATGGGTGATCGTCAACACTGTCGTCACAAGCGTGATTGATGCCAATTTCGGCGGCGGCTCTGCGCTTAATCTTTTGCAAAAACAATGAAAAACTTTTTTATAGCAATGGCGGTTTTTTTCACACTCCTTCTCCCGAGTGTTTCTCTTGTTTACGCGCAGACAGGTAATAACGGCGTTACGGGCAACAGCAGCGGCAATGTCGTCGGACTTCAAAATCCTCTCAACAGTTCCTACAGCAGCATTCCGAATATTTTGAACGGCCTTATAAACATCGTCCTCAAAATCGCCGAAGTTCTCTGCGCTCTCTATATCATCTGGGGCGGCTTTCTTTACGTCAGAGCTCAAGGCAAGCCGGACGAGCTTACCAAAGCCAACCAAACGCTTCTTCACGCCGTCATCGGCACGGCTATCATTCTTGGTGCGAACGTGATATACAGCGTCATCAATTCGACCATTACAAGCATAAAATCAACATAATAAATATGAAAAAAATATCAATCATTTCTCTGGCTATCGTTTTGATGTTTTCTTTCGTTCCGCTTCTCGCAAATGCGACCAGTCCGACAAATGTTCCCGGCTATGTCGCTCCCTCCTCCAATAGCTCGGCACCGGCGACCATCAACGGTTGCAGCAGTCTTAGCACGAATGGTTTTGCCGCCGTGACGCAATGTGCCCTAGGTATTCTAAACTCGATCATTCCCATCATCGTGGCTTTGACGGTGCTCTACGTCATCTGGGGAGCGTTTGGCCTCGCGAGGTCTGACGGCGAGGAAGACAGGAAAAAATATCGCGATATTATTCTCTACGGCATCGTGGGACTTTTCGTCATGGTCTCCATTTACGGGCTCGTGAACATTCTTTCGGGCACATTTGGCGGCCTTTCCGGCGGTAAACTGCCGCCGGTTCAGATAAACATCAGTCAGTAAAAAGCCCTGTCTCGCCGCCCGCCTGCCGGCGAGGCAGGGCAGGCAGGTGTTGATAACCATTTCCTTTTCTTTGCGGGTGGGGTATAATTTCCTCGTCCCTTTATAAGTCGTTTATTATTTAGTATTTAGGAGGTTTAGTATCAAGAAACATGAAAAATATAGTCAAAAAAGCAGGTGTCACCTTCGGAGTATTTCTCTTTCCGGTCGTGGCGTTTGCCCAGAGTCTTCAGTCGACGACCAACGCGA
>CAYZCB010000049.1:0-1118 GCA_964476815.1 uncultured Candidatus Saccharibacteria bacterium | reverse complement strand
GAGTCTTTTCTACAACATTAAGCAGATTTTGAACGCCGTCGTTCCGATAATCATCGCTCTTGCCGTCGTCTACATTCTTTGGGGCATCGTCCAATCCTTCATCAAGGGAGGTGAGGAAGAGCGAAAGGCCGGTCACATGAAGATTCTCTACGGCATCATCGGTCTCTTCGTTATGGTCTCTATCTGGGGACTCGTGAACATTCTCGTCAACACAGCGGGACTTTCCAACACCAGCACCATTCCGGGCAACGTTCCGAACTTGAACAACATTAGCAACGGAAGCTAGAAGTAATCGAGTGGCGATTCTCAATTCGATAATCACGACGATTGTAAATCCGGCGATAGAGGTGCTCCTCGGCTTGGCGGTCTTGTACTTCGTGTGGGGCGTCTATAAGTTCGTGGCAAACGCGGACAGCCCCGAGGCGAGGCAAGACGGCGGCCGGCATATTCTCTTTGCCACCATAGGCATATTCGTGATGATAAGCGTCTTCGGCATCATGTCGCTCATACAAAACTCTTTTCACTGACGCGAAAGAAAACCGGAAAAGAAAAAAGGGCCGGTTCGCACTTGCGAACCGGCCCTTGGGTTTATCTGAGATACACACCAACCGTTGCTGGTATGCCAACCGACTTGAATTGAATACTCTGTATGCATCCGCCGATGTCGTCTTTCGACTGTTCCGGCGTTGATGAGACAGGGATAGTCTTTCCATCGATTGTCGTGACGAGCAGAACGAGCGTCACATCCTTCGGTATCCTTTCGCATCGAAACGGTCTGCCGTTGACGAGAACAGGTTCGCTGAAGTCATAGACCGTAGTGCTTCTGACCCACGGACCAACGTCTTGCACCTGCCTTGCCGGAGCTTGTATCGGCACGCTTTCGTGTGATCGGTGGGAATATATTTCAAAACCCACAAATACCGCGAAAGCAAGGACTGCGATTCCGAAGAACCAAGACAGAACACTCGTCTTTTTCTTGCTTGTCGCCGCGACTACCGGCGACACACTCGAGGATTTAGCCGATTCCTTTCTTTTGTCCATCGCTGCCAGGCAGGCGGCGACAGTCCCGACTACTAGGGCGATCCCTATAAGCCAGAACCATAAGGGCGAAGTAGATA
>CAYZCB010000048.1:0-4109 GCA_964476815.1 uncultured Candidatus Saccharibacteria bacterium | reverse complement strand
GCTCGTGGAAATATTTCGCCATCACCGTCGGTCAGGACTTGCTCTCGATTCTCGTAATATTTATTATCGTTTCGCTATTCAATCGATAATTACTCTTTTCGGAGAGGGGCTTTTTTGATGATGTCTAGGATTTCGTTTTCGTCTTCGGTGATTTTGTAAATATTGCAATCTTCGATGTCTATCATTTTGAATTTGCCGAGCAAATGCTCTTTGATGAAAGCATCGAGCGGTTCCCAATATTCTTTGCCGTACAAAATCACCGGCAGGGGATGGATTTTGCGCGTTTGAATGAGCTCAATGACTTCGAAAAATTCGTCCAAGGTGCCATAGCCGCCCGGGAAAAAGACGTACGTCTCGGCGGTGAAGGAAAGCGACAGTCGGCGGACGAAAAGAAAATAAAACGTCAGATGGTCGGTGAGGAATTTGTTGAGGATTTGCGAATGAGGCAAGACGATTTGCATGCCGATGCTTTCACCCCCGGCTTCGAAGGCGCCCTTGTTTGCCGCTTCCATAATACCGGGCCCGCCGCCCGTGATGACCGCGTAACCGAGCTCGTTTACCACTCGGGCCGAGAGATGCTCGGCCGCTTTATAATATTTGTCGTCGCTTTCCGCGCGCGAGGAGCCAAAGAACGTTACGAGCCGTGGATAGCGGTGAAGCAAGGTGAAAGCGGCTCGCACCTCCTTCAAAATCGTCGAGATTCTTTTCTCAGCGGCATGACTTATTTCCCGTACAGGCTCTTCCGATGCTTCTGTTTCGTTAGATTTCTTTTTCCACATAGGACTTATTTTATATCGCTTTGCGATTTTGGTCTATTGTAGTAAAATGCAAAGCGTATCAATAATTTAAAATTGCCGATGAGAAAATTAAATATGATCGAATGGATTGCCGTTGCCGCCGCTTTGGTCGTCGTTTCTATCTTCGTATTTCCGTCGTGGTTCGGTTCGGTGTTTTTCCCGTCAAACGCTTCGCCGGAAACCCAGAACCAAGCGACCGCGGCCGCTTTAAACGCTTCGACGACGCCGCCTTCGTCCCCGACGTCTAACACAAACGCAAACATGCAAAATATTTCAACGGTTCCGGGTCTTGAGGTTTACGATAATCAAGTCGGCACAGGCTCTACGGTCGTCTCCGGCAGCCAGGTCACGGTCAATTACACCGGCACGCTTCCCGACGGCACGATTTTCGATTCGAACGTTAACCCGCAATTCGGTCACGTTGCCCCGCTTCCGATCACGGTTGGCGTCGGACAAGTCATCAAGGGTTGGGATCTCGGTCTCATCGGCATGAAAGTCGGCGGCACACGCACCTTGGTCATTTCTCCAGACCTCGGATACGGCAACGTTCAAAAAGGTCCGATTCCTCCGAATTCGACTCTCACTTTCACGGTGCAGCTTCTCTCGGTTCAATAATTTCCCGTGGAATTTAGAATAGAAAAGAAAAATAAACTCGCTCGGGCGGGCACGCTCGTCACGCCTCACGGCGTCATCAAAACACCGGCCTTTATTACTGTCGGCACAAAGGCCGCCGTGCGAGGACTGACTGTCGAAATGCTTTCCGACATTGGCGTCGAAGCGGTGCTTGCGAACACCTATCATCTCTACATGCAGCCGGGCGAAGCTCTTATCAAAAAAATGGGAGGGCTGCACAAAATGATGAATTGGAACGGACCGACGATGACTGATTCCGGCGGTTTCCAAGTTTTCTCTCTCGGCGCGGGTTACGGGAGCAACATTTCCAAAATTTTGAAAGATTTGGCGAAAGTCCCGCTTTTGCGCGAGCGCGACGAAGAAGCGATGAAACCGAGACTCGTCGAAATTGATTCCGACGGCGCCGCTTTCAAATCGCCCCTCGATGGCAGTATTCATTACATCACTCCCGAACGTTCGATAGAAATCCAGCACACAATCGGTGCGGACATTATTTTCGCTTTCGATGAATGCACGTCGCCGACGGAATCGAAATCATACCAACGCGAAGCTTTGGAGCGAACACACAGATGGGCGAAAAGAAGTCTTGAGTACCATCGCAGCAAACCGATTTCAAAAGAACAGGCGCTTTTTGGCATCGTCCAAGGCGGACGTTTTGAGGATTTGCGAAAAGAAAGCGCCGCCGCAATCGGAGCGATGGATTTTGACGGTTTCGGTATCGGCGGCAGCTTCGACAAAGAAGATTTGCACACGGCGGTGCGGTGGGTGAACGAAGTCTTGCCGGAAGGCAAGCCGCGACATTTACTCGGCATCGGCGAGCCGGAAGATTTGTTTCTCGGCGTTGAGAACGGCGTCGACATGTTCGATTGCGTCTCGCCGACGCGTCTCGGCCGTCACGGCACGGTTTACACGAAGCGCGGCAAGATTCACATAGGCAACGAACAATTTCAAAGCGATTTAAAACCGATTGACGAAGGCTGTCTCTGTTACGCGTGCAAAAATTATACGCGCGCCTATATCGCGCATCTTCACAAATCCCGCGAAATGCTTGGGCCGATGCTTTGTTCGATTCACAATCTCTATTTCATCGTCAACCTGGTGAAAAAAATGAGAGAGACGATTTTAGACGATACGTTCGCCGATTTTAAGAGGGAATTTATGTCTGTGTACAAATAGTTGCAGGGTAAAAAAGATGGGTATATGATTAACGGTGCAATGCCAAGATATTGTTCACAGATTTTTACCAAGTGGGTCCTCGAGACTAATACGAGTCGAGGTCTCATTTTTTGCATTGTGGAAGAGAAAGGTTCAGGCGGAGGAAAATAAAACTTCACACGATACCAAAAACGAGTCCTCGACCAGATCGAGGACTCGTTTCGTTTTCGGACGAAAAAGTTGAATGTTCTTTAAGGAAAGGAGACGTATGAAAAATACGACAAAACGCCAGAGTCTGCGTGATAGACCAATCGTGAGTCGCGTCAGGGATATTGTCAGCGTCAAAATTCCCGTCGCCCTCATCGGTTATCTCCCGTCACTCCAGGAACAGCTGGACAGAGACAGAATAATACGCGCGTCGCGCGTTCCCTCAAGCTAAGCTTGGGGGTTTTATTTTTTTTGTTTTTATTCTTTCTTAAATGTATAGTGTCGCTATGTCAGTTTTCAAACTCAAATCAGACTACAAGCCCGCCGGCGACCAACCAAAAGCTATCGAGGCTTTGGTTAAGGGTATTAAAGAAGGTGATAGGCATCAGACGCTTCTCGGCGTGACCGGTTCCGGCAAGACGTTTACGATGGCAAACGTCATTACCCAAATAGGCAAGCCGACTCTCGTCATTGCTCACAACAAAACGCTCGCCGCCCAACTCGCTCAGGAATACGCGGAATTTTTCCCGGAGAACGCCGTCCACTATTTCGTTTCGTATTACGACTACTATCAGCCCGAAGCGTATATGCCGGTAACCGATACATATATAGAGAAGGAGGCGATGATAAACGAAGAGATAGACCGGCTTCGTCACGCGTCAACGCAAGCTTTACTCACGCGAAAAGACGTCATTATTGTTGCGTCGGTATCGTGTATTTACGGCTTGGGTTCTCCCGCCGAATACGAAAAGGAAAATATGAAATTGGAAGTGGGCGCGAAAATTTCCCGCACGGATTTCATTCATCGACTCGTGGATATTCATTTCGAACGCACCAATGCCGACCTTTCACCGGGAAATTTTCGCGCCATAGCGAATAAAATAGAAATTATGCCGACGTCGGAGAAAATGATTTACCGAGTTTCCATAGAAGGCGACGTTATCGCTTCGATTGAGAAAATAGACCCGACGACGCGCCGACTGATACAACAAGAAAAAGTTTTCTTTCTCTTTCCGGCGAAACATTTCATTACTGCCGACGACGATGTAAAACGCGCGGCGCAGTCGATAAAGCTCGAGCTTGATGAACGTCTCGCCGAACTCAAAAAAGCCGGCAAAAATCTGGAGGCAGAAAGACTCAAGCGTCGCACGACATATGACCTCGCTATGATTCGTGAAATCGGCTACACAAACGGCATCGAGAACTACTCGAGACATTTTTCCGGTAAAAAAGAAGGTGAACCGCCGGATTCATTGCTTGCGTATTTTCCGCACAAAGCCGACGGAAGCCCAGATTTTCTTACTATCATCGACGAAA
>CAYZCB010000047.1:0-4278 GCA_964476815.1 uncultured Candidatus Saccharibacteria bacterium | reverse complement strand
TTGCGGGATCGTCTAAAGGTAGGACACGGGCCTTTGAAGCCTGGTATCTTGGTTCGATTCCAAGTCCCGCAGTTTTTAGACGCAGTATAAAAACTGCGGGACGGCGTAGCTTTCTTAAAAAAGCGTAACGCGGAATCGAAGCCCGATTGAGATTTTTATGAGCTTGCGAAATAAGAATCCAATTGGGATACTGGTCGTGTAACGACCGATAAGCGTACTCGCGGTCCAAGTCCCGCAGCAGTCTTGGACACCTGTACGATCGGTTCGAGTCTGGGAGAGGTCAAAATGCTATGATTGAAGAAATGAAAAATCAATATGGCAAAGTCGGGACGTGGATACTCATCGTGCTCGGAGTATTCATAGTCGGCGGCGGTGCGTATTTCCTCATCCACCCACAAACATCTTTAACGACAGGCACTCCTACGACTTCTAACATTCATCAGCTGAATGCTCCCGGAAGTGTATCGTTACAGCAGGGCGGTATCGCGGAAGTTCGCAATAAAAGTTTTTACTTCGCCTTGCAAAGCCTTTCATCGTCTTTGGCCACGATCCAAATCACCCCGGTCGGATGCTGGAATTCGTTCCCGTCAGACCCACCGCCTCAGATTCGTTGCATGATCGCTACCGTGCGAATTCCACCGCAAACGCTTTCTGTCGGCCAAACATACGGTGCCACAAACTATGGCATTATGTTCACGCAAATTAACAATGGTACGGCAACGTTTTCAGTGAGTGTATCCTCGGCGGTTCAGTGAGGAAGAATGGGAAAGAGACGCAAGCTTGACTGACCCCTCTGAATCTGGAACCAAAAAATGGTACAATTGCTGAAAGTCAATTTATTTGATTAACCCCGATTATAAAAATATGATAAGAGGAAATTTTATTGGTGCGGCGATTGTTGCAATCATCTACACGGTCTATATTTTAATGAACCCTTTTCCAGCAAAATGGCAAATGGTGTTGGCATTGGTGATTCTTAACGCGTTAACTATTGTACTTCTGTCTTTTGCATTCAAGTAGAAAAAAGTGAAATAAGAAGTTGTCGTCGTTAGTCAGGGAAATAATTGATTTTTTCATTGATTTGTGGCATTATTGTTTTCAATGAAAAACCCCGTAGGAGAATCCAAAGTGTACGAAATGCAAATACCTCTTTCGGATTTTTTAAAATCTTTTAATAAAAATATGCCCGAGGGTTTTCCGCGTGCCTCTTCAGCACTATTAAAAAAGTTTAAGGACGCGAATTCTAAACTTTTTGTTAATGGCGATATGTGGTGTCTTGACCGGCATCGAAAAAAAATCGTTGACTGGCTGTCACAAAACAGATCTGTCGGTTAACCGATAGTATACTTGCCGTATGCAAAAAAGACCTTTGTACGTCTATGTCATCGCGGTGCATATATAGGTGGTAACGTCTCCCTCGCAGTTTTCTTGATTGTTTATTATAATGGTCAAGCAGTGTTTTATTCATAATTAAGAAATAATTAAAACTATGGCAGAAAAAACATCCGCGTTTATGAAACCTCTAAACGTGAGTCCCGAACTTGCCGCTGTGGTCGGCAACGGTCCCATGGCTCGTTCGGAAGTCGTGAAGAAACTCTGGGTCTATATTAAAGGTCACAATCTTCAGGATCCGAAGAACAAGCGCAACATCAATGCCGACGAAAATTTGAAAAAAGTTTTCGGCGGTAAAGCGGTCGTCAACATGTTCGAAATGACCAAGCTCGTTTCCAAACATCTTTCCTAACGTTTCATGGCAAAAAGAATGAACACGCGGCCGAAAACGTCTCGGTCCAAGAAGACTTCGAAACGCATGGCGATAAAACACGCGCGGCTCTCCGCGCACCGAGCCAAGAGACCGGGCAAGACAAAGTAAGGGACAATGAGTAAAAAAAACAAAAACGCCGACAATAACTTTTTTATATTGATTATTGTCGGCGTTTTCGTGTATGTCGGTTTTCTTTTCGTCATCGCCTCGCCAAATGTCATTTCCGGATTCGAACGTGCCTTTTCTTTTGCCGGCGTCGAATATTCCGCCTCTTCGACTCCGCCCGCGCCCGCGCTAGACATTCTCGCGTACAACCAAAAAATGGTCGCTTTGGCCGGCTTCGGCACGACGACCGTCGCCACAGGCATTTCGGCGACGTCTTCGATGTGGACGGCTGCGACGTCATCGATTTCTTCACCGATTCATTTTTGGCCGGTCTCGACAACGTATCCGGACGCGGGTGCGATTTTGCCTTTTAGTCGCATTGTCGCGTATTACGGTAATTTCGATTCCGCCAGCATGGGAGTTTTGGGCGCGGATCCTCCGCAAGAGATGATTTCGAATTTGCAGGATGTAGCGGCGACATGGCAAGACGCCGACCCGACGACTCCTGTCATTCCGGCCCTTGATTACATCGCCGTCGTGGCTGAAGGCAGTCCAGGGCCTGACGGCACATACAGAGCACGAATGCCCGCCGATCAAATCGAGCAGGCGATTGCTCTCGCCGACCAAATGCACGGACTTGTTTTTCTCGATGTCCAAGTGGCATGGAGCACCTTACAAGCGGAAGTGCCGCTTCTTGAGCAATATCTTAAGTTGCCTGAAGTCGAACTCGCCATAGATCCGGAGTTTGCGCTCAAGCCCGGTCAAAAGCCCGGCGTGGTGAACGGCACATTCGACGCGACGGATATAAATTATGTAGCGAACTTTCTCGCCAATATTGTCAAAGAAAACAATATCCCGCCGAAAATTCTTTTGGTTCATCGATGGACCGACCATATGGTGACGAATTGGCAAAATATCAAACCGTTGCCCGAAGTGGAAATCCTCATGAATATGGATGGCTGGAGCACTCCGGCGAAAAAAACCCAAGTCTACAATCTGGTCATTACGGAAGATCCGGTACAGTTTAGCGGCATAAAATTATTTTATAAAAACGACACGTTGCCGCCTAGCCCAGGACTCATGACTCCGGCGCAAATACTTTCGCTTCATCCGGCGCCTTCGTTTGTCGAATATCAGTAGTCACGATAAGATATTTCCATATGAAAAAAATTATATGGTGTATCGTTATCGTTTTTATTATCATCGGCATTTATTTTTATGTGTTCCGTCCCGTCGCGGCTCCGAGTGAAAACATAAACGCGGTGGCGACGCCGATTGGGAATGTCGAAGCCAGCTCGACTTTGTATCGCATTTCCCAAACGGGTTCGACGGCACAGTTTAGTATTTACGAAGTTCTCCACGGCTCGCCGTTTACGCCAGTCGGCACGACGAATCAAATCACCGGCGATATCGCCGTTGCGACGAGTTCTTCGGGCGCTTTGACTCTCGATATCGGCACTTTGACCATAGACGCGAGAACCTTTAAGACGGACTCTCCGCAACGCGACGGAGCGATAGGAAGATTTATTCTCAAGTCCGACCAAGCCGCAAACGAATTTGTCACGTTTGCGCCAACAACGGTTTCCGTGCCGGTTGAAAACCTCGATGGCTCGTGGAGCGCGACATCGACCGGCGCTTTGACTATTTCGGGCGTGACGAAACCGGAAACATTCGCCATTACCTTTGCCGTCGCAAACGGCGTGCTCACTGGTACCGCTTCGACCACGCTTTCGCGCAAAGATTTCAATCTCGTCATTCCGAATTTTTCGTTTTTGGCGAATGTCTCCGACACGTTCTACGTTTCTGCGAAAATCACGGCGACGCCGTAATCACGCGGTTCGTTTTTGACTCTTTTTTGGCTTTCTGTTAGGATACGGACCTATGTTAAAAATTCGCCTTCAGAGAGTCGGAAGGAAAAACGTTCGGACGTTCCGTATTGTTTTGACCGACTCGAAAAATTCCACCAAGAGCGGACGCGTGCATGAAATCCTCGGCACCTACGACCTCGAAAATGACAAGAAAGAAATTGCCGCCGACCGTGTCAAATATTGGATTTCCAAAGGCGCTAAAACTTCGGACACTGTTCACAATTTTCTCGTGGACAAGAAAATCGTTTCCGGCAAGAAGATAAACGCTTTGCCGCGTCGCACACCGATAAAGAAAGAAGAGCCGAAAAAAGAGGATGAAACAGCCGCTCCTGCCGCCGCCGCGGCCCCTGTTGCCCCCGCCGCCTAGTTTGCTACTATTAAGCCGTCAGTGGTCCGCTTTATTTCCTAATAACAAAATATGATGGAAAAGGATGCGCAATTTTTGGACACGCTTATCAAAGCTCTCGTCGATTACCCGAGTGACGTCAAAATAAAAAGAACGGTGGACGAAATGGGCGTGCTTTTGACTCTCGACGTCAA
>CAYZCB010000046.1:0-4411 GCA_964476815.1 uncultured Candidatus Saccharibacteria bacterium | reverse complement strand
ACCGCAGAAAAATGAGTAACAGAATCATATTTATCGGTACGGCGCTCATAGCTATTTTTTTGTCTATTTTTGTGGTGCTTGGAGCGCCGCGCGTCGGCACCAAATCCGAGCAATTTGTCGTTTCCCGCGGGGCAACACTTCAAAGCATTTCCGATTCCCTCGCGGCCGAGGGTTTCGTGCGCAGTTCTCTCGCCTTTCACGCTTATTTTCATATTTTCGACAATAAAAAGACGATAGCGCCGGGCGGCTATTTTATTTCAAACTCCATGAGCGCATGGACGATGGCCGACGCTCTCACTTCCCCGTCGTCAATGAAATGGGTAACGATTCCTGAAGGTTTGCGCAAAGAAGAAATCGCCGACATTCTCGCGACAGACCTTGATTGGTCAAGCTCGACCGAAGCACAGTTTCTTGCCGATACGAATACACCCGCAGACGGGCCCGACTACATCGAAGGTGTGTATTTTCCGGAGACTTATCTAATACCAATTGGAAGTTCGCCTTCCGACGTCGTGACGGAACTTCTGGCCCAATTCAACAAAGAATTCGCTCCGTATCAGCAAGAAGCCGCGAATCAAAACATAAAATGGACGACGGCACTCACGCTTGCCTCCATCATTCAGCGCGAAGCCGCTGGTACATCCGATATGCCTATCATTTCCGGCATTCTTTGGAATCGACTACTTCAAAACATGGCGCTCGATGTCGACTCGACCGTGCAATACGCTAGGGGCGACACACCTATGGGCTGGTGGGCGCCTATCACGTCGGCGGACAAACAGATCGACTCGCCTTTCAATACCTACGCACACGCAGGACTGCCACCGCATCCTATTTCAAATCCCGGCATAGCCGCAATAAACGCCGCTCTCAATCCCGCGACGACGACGTGTCTCTATTATCTTCATGATGCAAATCGCGTCATCCACTGCGCCGACACTTTAGACCAGCAAGAAAACAATATCGTTAAGTATTTGAAATAGAAAAGGCCGCACTTGATGTAATCGCGTGCGGCCCAACCAATCCGTAAGTTGCTCGGTAACTAACGGAGAGAATTTCTTCTCTACAATTCTCAAAGATCATTTCTTTCGCCGTAAGAACTACCCACGTTCATTTCTCCCTTTTTGAATCCGAGCCATTTTCCCAAACCATTTCTAATATCTCAAATGTTTGGAAAACATGATCCACCGGAAGAAACGGAGTTGCCGTCATCACGCCCATCATGCAACTCGTACAATGGACGCTATCGCTGTCAGTGCGCCGATTTTTCGGCATTCACAGGACTCGCGAAACAATCCTTATGACCGACCGTAGTAGCTTAACATATTGTATTTTTATGTCAAGCGATTCCGCGAATACTAAAATGTAGTCCAAAAATACCCTTATTTCACAAGTATTTTATAGAAAATCCCCTTCGCTATTTCGGTTATCGCGAGATACACAAGCGAAATGACGAAAGCAAAGACGATTGTCGAAAGCGGAATCGGGGCAAAGCCGAATATGGCGCCGATAGGAGCGATGGCGAGCGTCCAGCCGATTGCTAGGACGATTATGATGCTCGCGAAAAGAGTTTTACTCGGACGGCTTTCGGCAAAAGGCGTTTTC
Organism: uncultured Candidatus Saccharibacteria bacterium; assembly: GCA_964476815.1. Lineage (GTDB taxonomy): Bacteria > Patescibacteriota > Minisyncoccia > Phycocordibacterales > UBA6065 > DATKHE01. The sequence goes on along the minus strand of CAYZCB010000046.1, from coordinate 2,806 downwards.
CTCGTGCGGATGATGAAGACGACAAGCATTTGCGTCGCCATCGATTCGAGAAACCAGCCGGTCTGAAATTGCGCGCCGGTAAAATGAAAAACGGAAATCAAAGCCACGAACGTGATGATGTCGAAGATTGACGAAATCGGTCCAAAGACGAGCATAAACTTTTTCAGGAATTTAATGTCGAACTTGCGCGGCACTTTGACGTCTTCGGCGTCGACGTTGTCGAGAGGAATTGCAAATTGCGAAGAGTCATAGAGCAAATTATTCAAAAGTATCTGCGTCGGAAGCAAGGGAAAGAAAGGAATGAAAAGCGACGCTCCCGCCATCGAAAGCATATTTCCGAAATTGCCGGAAAGAGACATCATCAGATATTTAAAAGTGTTTGCAAATGTTTTTCGTCCCTCGATGACACCTTCGATGAGGTCGCGCAGGCTTTTTCGCAAAAGAATAAAGTCGGCGCTTTCCTTCGCGACGTCGACGGCATTGTCGACACTGATGCCCACATCGGCGGCTTTCAGTGACGGCGCGTCGTTTATGCCGTCGCCGAGGTAGCCGACGCCGTGACCGTTTTTCTGCAAAGCTTTTATGATTCTTGTCTTTTGGTCCGGCGGCACGCGAGCGAATATGGTGTTTAGTTCGACGACTTTTGAAACTTCCTCGTCGGACATCTTGGCGATTTCGTCGCCGAGAATGATATCTTTGACCGGAAGATGTATATCGCGAGCAATTTTCTCCGTGACTATTTCATTGTCGCCCGTGATGATTTTGATTTCGATACCGTGAGCTTCGAGCATTTTTAAGGATTCTTCGGCGGTTTTCTTCGGCGGGTCGAAGAAAGCCACAAAACCTATGAAAGTCATTTCTTTTTCGTCGGCAACCGTGTATATGTTTTTCTCCGCGCGAAGTTTCTTTATCGAAACGGCAAGGACGCGAAAACCGTCTTTCGAAAGTTTGGCGTATTCCTTCACGGCTTCCTTTTCGTAGCCCTCCGAAACTTTGGACATTTCCTCCGGCGCGCCTTTGGAAATCAAAACGTGCTCGGCTCCGTGCGCGACGACGATGGAATCGCGCTTGCGCTCAAAATCGAAAGGGATTTCCTCGATTTTTTTCCAGCCGGAAACGTCGAGATGTTTAAACTCTTTTATCGCTTCCTCGAGAGGATTTTTGCGGTCGCTTCTGTGAATGGAATTTAAATACGCGTAAAAAAGAACGTCATTGCTGTCCGCGCCTTTCGCGTCGACGTATTTGACGAGGGTAATTTTGTCCTCGGTGAGTGTCCCCGTTTTATCCGTGCAAAGAATGTCCATGCTTCCGCAGTTTTGAATCGCCGAAAGGCGTTTCACTATGACGCCGCGCTTTGCCATCGCAAGCGATCCTTTAGTCAAATTGAGCGTAATAATCATCGGCAAAAGCTCTGGGGTGAGGCCAACAGCGAGAGCGGCGGCAAAAAGAAGAGACGACAGAATTCCGTGATGGGCAAACGCATCGACGATGAAAACGAAAATCACGAGGACGAACATCACCGTGACGACAAGCCGCGAAAAAGAAGAAATGCTTCTGTCGAATTCCGTCGGCATATCTTTTGCATTGAGCGCCAAGGCAATCGTCCCAAAGCGAGTTTTGCCGCCGGTCGATTCGACGATGAGACGCGCCGAGCCAGTCGTTACCGACGAGCCCATAAAAGCTTTCTCCTTTTCCATTTTCTCCACGGGAAAACTTTCGCCTGTGAGTGCCGACTCGCTGACGAAGAAATCAATCGGTCCCGTTATCATGCCGTCCGCCGGCACGACGTCGCCCGGAGAAAGCTCCACGACGTCGCCGGGCACGATAAGAGAAACGGGAATCTCTTTGGCGCGGCCGTCGCGGACGATCGTAGCCGTGATTTTGACTTTTGCGGCAAGTTCCGCCGCCGCTTTGCTTGCCCTAAAAGAATTAAAAAAATCCAAGACGCCGCTCGCAAGCACTATGACGATGATTATCGAAGCGCTGACCGGATCGTCGGAAAAAAAGGAAACAATCGCCGCCGCAAGAAGTACGATAACGAGAGGACTCTTAAATCGGCCGAGAAATTGAAAGAAAACGTTTTCTTTTTTGCGCGGAATTTCGTTTGCGCCGTATGTGGCGAGTAATTTTTTCGCTTCCGTAGATGTGAGACCTTGGGCCGAAGTCATACTATAATCATATCATTATGAAAATATTGGGAATCGAGACGTCGTGCGACGAGACAGCGATAGCCATATTGGACATCGAGGAGAACGAAGACGGAATGTCCGTGAAAATCCTCGCCAACGAAATCCTTTCGCAAATAGAACTTCATCGCCCGTACGGCGGCGTTTTCCCCAATCTTGCGAAACGCGAGCACGAGAAAAATTTGGAACCAATCCTCCACAAAGCGATGATAGCGGCGGGCTTTTTGGAGGCTACGGAGCGCGACGGCGCGAGTCCGAGCGATTCGCCAGCAGGCGAATACGCGTACTCCAAAAAGGCCGCCGCTATCGGAGCGATTGCTGTCACCCAAGGACCGGGGCTGGAGCCGTGTCTATGGACAGGCATCACGTTCGCCAAGAAGCTCGCGGAAAAATGGAATGTGCCTTTGATTCCCGCGAATCATATGGAAGGCCACATCGTGGCGGCACTACTCAAGAAAGGGCGCGGCGAAAACGAATTCGTTTTCGCCGCGCCGGAATACCCTTCTCTCGCGCTTCTCATTTCGGGCGGTCACACGGAAATAGTTTTAATGCGTTCGTTCGGCAAATACGAAATCGTCGGCAAGACGCGCGACGACGCCGTCGGCGAATGTTTCGACAAG
>CAYZCB010000045.1:0-4412 GCA_964476815.1 uncultured Candidatus Saccharibacteria bacterium | reverse complement strand
GAAGCGTTCGGAAAAAATAATCCCAGAGGCGGCGGAGCAGTCGGGATGGGGAAGAGTGCCGGAAATTTTCTCTCCAGAAAAATTGGAAACGGCGATTGAGCAGGCAGAAAATCCGATGGTTTTGGAGGGCGGAGCAAAACATTTTTCTGGAAGCCACTCGGGAACTTCCGCGCGAGAGTTTTTGGAGCGCGTAGTCTTAGCGAAGCGCACAAGCGAGAAAAATTCTCGCGCGGAAGTTCCCTCGGCGCAAAATGTTTTGCCCGCGTTATCAATCTTTGTGGGACCCGAGGGCGGATGGAGCGAAAACGAAAAAGAATATTTTCTGGCGAGAGGAATTCCCGTCGTGTCGCTTGGCGAGCAAACGCTGCGCGCCGAAACGGCGTCGGTCGCCGTTTCGGCTTTACTTTTGTTTCTCTAGAAATTCAAACACCGCTTGGTTTTGAAGGACGTGCTCAAAATACGTCCGAGCGCGTTCGATATCGATGTCTTTATGGTGCTCTTGTATATGCGCAACTTCTTCCGAAACCTTCTTCGGGTCGGCGGAAATCTTTTCCGTCTCGGCGACGTATTCGATGGCGAGATCAAGAATCGCGCGCTTTTTCGCGGCTTCGTTCCAATCTTTTTTCATCTCCACTTCGGTTTTTTTGAGATGTTTCAGATAGTCTGCCCAGGAAATACCCATCCGTGAAACGTCGTTTTTCATTTCGGAAATCATTCGTTCAAGCTCGCTTTCGACGATAACGTCGGGGATTTCAATCGAGACTCCGGAGGTCAGCGCGTCGATGAGAGCCAGACGTCTCTTTTCGTTTTCTTTTTGTTCTTTTTCCGCGAGCATTTGTTCGCGAAGTTTCTTTTTGAAATCGTCTGCCGAAGAAAATTCGCCGAATTTTTTCACGAGTTCGTCGGTAAGCTCAGGTGTTTTTTCGAGCTTCATTGCCTGCGCGTAATTTTTCAAAACGGTCTCGAGGGTTTCGGCGAATTCTTTGTCGATCACCTCGATTTTGGATTTTTCTTTTTTGTTTTCTTTGGCGGCAATCGATTTGTAATCGAGACTTTTTATTTCCGGCACAACAGCGGTCATCAGTTTGAATCCCAATGGATTACCCTCGGCGATTTTAGTGATGACGATTTCCGGTCTGCCGATAGCGTCTATTTTCTCCGCGTCGATGATATGTCCGTAGGCGTGAGAAATCGCCGAACGGGCGGCGTCTTGCAAAATGACGTCCATACCGATTTTGTCTTTGACCAGTTTTTCCGGAGCCGTGCCCTTGCGAAAACCTTTTACTTCAAATTCGCGCACGGCCTCCGCGAGCGCGTCCTTGACCTCTGCGGCGAATTCATCAGCCGGAATTTCCGACTCGATTTCTATTTTGCTTCCGGCGAGTTTCTTGACGGAAGCTTTATAGGAGTGATTGTGAGCCATCATTAGTATCCCGTCGTTGACGTGGCGCTACTCGTGGTCGCGGTGACGTTCGTTGTTTGCGGCTGTGTCGGATTTTGGTTTGCCATTTTGCCGCCCCAATAATAGAGAGCTCCGATAACGACAATAACGACGATGATAATGATTCCAATCGTCGCACCGAAAGATTTTTCCTGCGGTGCTGGGTTCTGGTTTTGTTCCTGGGGATTCATAATGATTGTTACGTAATAATGTTAATGACTTTCCGTAGTGTAGAAAATTCGGGAAATTTTGTCGAGAGGATTATTCGGCCCTAGGAACATCCGTGGGTGCCGCTCCGGGTTCGACGATGTCGCCGCCGAGAGCTTTGCCGCCTACTCCGCGGATATCTATTTTCCAGCCGGTGAGTTTGGCCGCGAGGCGGACATTTTGACCGCCGCGACCGATAGCGAGCGATTGCTCATCGTCGGAAACTTCCACGACCGCCGTTTTCGTCGGCTCGTCGATCACGACCTTGAGAACTTTCGCCGGAGACAATGCGTCTTCGATGAATTTCTTAGGGTCGGCGTTCCATTCGATGATGTCTATTTTTTCTCCGTGGAGTTCGCTCATAACCGTCGAGACGCGCACGCCGCGACCGCCGACGAGTGAGCCGACCGGGTCGACGTGTTCGTCGGTCGAGACGGCGGCGATTTTCGAACGGCTGCCGGCTTCGCGAGCGACGGCTTTGACGACGACGGTGCCATTCGCCACTTCCGGCGATTCTATTTCAAAAAGTTTTTCGAGGAATTTCGGGTGCGAACGCGAGAGGCGCAGAAACACTCCGCGAGGATTTTCTTCCACGCGATAGAGGTAGGCGCGGATGCGTTCGCCTTGGCGGAAATGTTCCCCGCGGATTTGTTCTTCGAAGGGAAGGACACCTACCGCTCGGCCCATATTGATGAATACCGTGCCTCGCTCGATGCGTTCGACAGAACCGGAAACGATATCGCCTTCGCGTTTGCCGTATTCGCCGAGGACCGACGTGCGTTCCGCCTCGCGGATTTTCTGAATGATGACTTGCTTTGCCGTCTGAGCGGCGATGCGACCGAAGTCGCTTTTGATTTCGAGAGGGAAGACGACCTCTTCGTCGAGCTTGGCGTCTTTTTTTATCATCCGAGCGTCTTCGAGAAGAATATGTTTCTCCGGATTGTAACGTTCGCGCTCGTCGCCAATGGCGAGTTCCGGCATCTCATCGTCTTCTCCGATGACGATGACTTTTGAATCGTCAACGACGACTTTGACTTGGTAGAATTCCGTCGCGCCGGTGGTCAAATCGAAAGTGGCGCGGATGATTTGACCGCGTTTGCCGTATTCTTTTTTGTACGCGGTGGCGAGGGCCGCTTCGATGGCTTCGATTATTTTCTCTTTCGGTATGCCGCGCTCTTCTTCGAGCTGGCCGAGCACCGAATGAATCGTTTTGAGGTCGAACAACATATATGGATTGTTTATTAATAAAAGAAGTCCGCCGCGAGGCGAACTTATGACAAAAAGAGCCTAGCATAAGCACCATATGAAAGTCAAATGAGGACACCTTTTAGAGCAGTTGACAAGTGCACAGGTATTGTGGTAAGATACGGGTGATAGTTAATTGTAAATTTGTCAGTCAACAATGTAAAGTAAACAACTCAAATGAAAGGAGTGCACAAAAATGCATCTCAACAACAGACTAGTTATTCGAGTTCTTGTTGCGGCATTCGTCGCACTCGGACTCTTTGTCAGAAGTATAAACGCGGACCCGAAGAGCGACCAACAGCTTCAGGCGTTTCGCGAAGGCAAGACAATCAAATTGCCGCCATTTATGGTTACGGAGGAAAACGCACAGAAGGGGGCGAGACCGTGGGTGTATTTATCCACGCCAGGCCTTGAGGTACTCTCGAAGTGCAACGACGGGACAACGTTGTGGTTTGCGGAACAGTACATACAACGGCAGAAAGAGCTAGAAGAAATTCTGCCGTCGAGTCTGCAGTTCGAGCACCCAGTTCCAACAGCGATCATTCTGATTACTCCAGATATGGAGAAGACGATGAGTAGCGAAGTCTTAAAGATTATGGAATCTCAAGACGGGGAACGGAGTTCTCGTGTAACAGCAGGTGGAAGGGAAACTTCCTTCTATGCAATGGTCCCGCAGGTAAACTTCACGGATTCGGAATCCACCGCAACGATGCTCGAACAAGCGGACAATGACCATAGGGCCATCAGCCTAACCACGGAATACGTGCTTAACGCGCTCCAAAGGCGGACCCCGTCGCTTCCTTACTGGTTCCAGTCGAACATGTTTTCTTTCTACCAGCAGATTCGCTGGTCTGATAGGGACGCGTTGGCGATTCCATCGGTATATTGGCCAACGGTTAGGGTCTATGTAACGGCTGGAACCCCGAACCCAAAGGGTTACAAGGTACTCAAGGATGACAGTGATAAACTGTACAGAAACGAACCGGTGCCACTCATACCTATTAGGAACTTCCTTGCCGGACCGTTCGGTGGGGAGCAACCGGGATCGCAGTACCAGCTAGATCTGTGGCATTACGAAGGTTCTCTTTTCTTGTATTGGGTATTTGCAGACGAGACTCACGCGCGCCGCAAGGCACTGTGGGATTTCGTCGACAAATCATCGCACGAACTCTCCTCCGAAGCGCTGTTTCAACAGTGTTTCGGTATGAATTTCGCCGATATGACCAAAGAGCTTTCGGATTATCTGCCCCAGGCACAGAAGGCACCACTCAATCTGTTGAAGGTTGATTCGGTCGCGATTCCGGGTCTGCATTTAATAAATGCAGACCCGGTCACCCGCGCTCGGATTCAGGGCGACTTTGTTCTTAAGGAGATGAGATATATGGCCAAGGGTCCTCTAATCTCATATGTACCGTTATACGCCGCCAAGGCAGAGACCATTCTGCTTAAGCCGTATCGTGACGGCTCCCATGATCCGGCGCTCATGTCGGTCATCGGTCTATACTACGCATATACTGGC
>CAYZCB010000044.1:0-4540 GCA_964476815.1 uncultured Candidatus Saccharibacteria bacterium | reverse complement strand
TCGTCGACGCGACGCAGGGCGTGCAGGCGCAGACCTTGACCACGCTTTTCGCCGCCCGCGCGGCGGGACTTACCATCATCCCCGTCGTTTCGAAAATCGACAGCGCTTTGGCGCGGGTAAAAGAGACGAAAACGGAAATCGCCGAACTTCTTTCCATTTTGCCCGAGACGATTCTCGAAGTATCGGGCAAGACCGGTGAGGGTGTCGAACATTTGCTCTCGGAAATCGTAAAAAGAGTTCCCGCGCCAAAGTCACAGTATCCGAAAAAAGATTTTCGGGCGCTCGTTTTTGATTTTCAATATTCAAATCACCGCGGCATCGGCGTCTACGTCAGAGTCATGGACGGAGAGGTGCGTGCGGGCGACAAGCTTGTCTTTCGTTATTCGAAAGAATCGTTCGTCGCGGCGGAAGTCGGTATTTTCGCTCCGGCAGAGACGAAAACGGAGTCGCTTTCCGCAGGCGAAATCGGCTATATCATTACCGGCGTCAAAGAGCCGGGCATTGCCTCCGTCGGCGACACGATTACGTTTGAAAAGAGTTCACTTCCCGAACTTCCCGGATACGCGCGGCCGGCTCCCGTTGTTTTTGCTTCGATTTATCCCGAGAGTCAGGACGACCTCGTACTTCTTCGCCAAGCCTTGTCGCGTCTTTCTTTGTCGGACTCCGCGTTTACGTACGAAGAAGAAGCTTCGGGAACCTTGGGCAGGGGGTTTCGTTGTGGATTTCTCGGTATGCTCCACCTTGAAATCATTACCGAACGCTTGCGCAGGGAATTTAATTTAAATCTCGTTGTCACCACGCCTTCCATCGTCTACAACGTGACGAAACGAAACGGCAAGAAAGAAATCATATATTCGCCGCCGCTTTTTCCCGACGACGGGCAAATAGAATCGGTCGAGGAACCGTGGATCAACCTGAAAATCATCGCTCCGCACGATTACATTGGAAAATTAAACCACATTATCCACGACCACGAGGGCATTATGGGCAACTCGTCAACCTTTGGCGAAGGCAGAACGGAAACGGAGGTGGAAATGCCCCTGCGCGAGCTTATGAGAAACTTCTTTGACGAAATAAAAAGCGCGACCTCCGGCTACGCCTCTATTTCATACGAACCAATTGGTATGAGAAAAGCCGATGTCGTTCGTCTCGACATTTTGGTCGCCGATGAACCGATTGCCGCTTTCGCTCGCGTCGTATCACGGGCAAAAGCCTACGACGAAGCCGAGGAAGCCGTGGAGAAACTTCACAAAATCCTTCCCAAACAACTTTTCATAACCAAAATCCAAGGCAAGGCCGACGGCAGGATTCTTGCTTCACGCACGCTCACCGCGCTCAAGAAAACGGTCACGGCGCATCTCTCCGGCGGCGACATTTCAAGAAAGAAAAAACTGTGGGCGGAGCAGAAAGAAGGCAAGAAAAGAATGCTCGAGCGCGGCCGTGGCAACGTCAACATTCCGGCTGATGTCTTCGTCAAAATGATGCGGGCAGGCGGCGAGTAATCGAGCCGGTCAGCCTTCTGAGGCTGACGTTTCTTACTTCGTCCAGAGAGCAGGGAAATAGAGGGCGATCATGCCGAGAACCATAATGACGGAAATTACGCCCCAGACGTAACCCATGCGTTTTCTGTGTTTTGGATTGAGTAACATGCGATATACTGTAGCATAAATGAACGAATTTAAGAAAAGACAGCTTCGGAAAAAGATTTTCTATTCGCGGGCGATATTCGTGCTTCTCATTCTCGTCTGCCTTTTCTTTGCTCACGCCACGTGGGATATTTTTTGGAAATATCGCGGTTCGATAAACGATGAAAAACAGCTAGAGTCGCAACTCGCGGGACTGACCTCCGAAGAAACGTATTTGGCGTCGTCCACAGCCTCTCTTGAAAGCCAAAGCGGGGTGGAGTACGCCCTTCAGGAAAAGTTCGGCGCGGTAAAGCCTGGCGAGAAGGAAATTGTCCTTGTCAATACCGCAACGACCGGCGCGGCGCAAAGCGCCGCGCCGGAAAGCGTTTTTTCTCGTGTCTGGGATTGGGTTACGAACTTATAAATATGCGAGATGCGAGAATCGAACTCGCGCCCGATGCTTGGGAAGCACCAGTTCTACCACTAAACTAATCTCGCGGATTTTTTTTCAATATGTTAAACTATACGCATAAGAGTTAATCATTTCAATCGATGAAACCAGTTATCATATATTCGACGCCCACGTGCGTGTATTGCAAAGGAGCCAAAGATTTTTTCAAAGCCAACAACATTTCCTACACGGAAATAGACGTTGCGGCCGACGCCGTAAAGAGGGCGGAAATGATCGATAAAAGCGGTCAAATGGGCGTACCGGTCATCGAAATCGGCTCCGATATCGTCGTCGGTTTCGACAAGAAGAAACTCTCGGAACTTCTCGGAGTCAAATAACCCTTGGCGGCGCGCCCAAGGGGCGCGCCGCATTGTCTTGCCCCTGTAGTTCAATGGATAGAACGGCTCACTCCTAACGAGCTGATGTAGGTTCGATTCCCACCGGGGGCACAATGGTATACTTTTTTCTATGATTTCGGTACTCGTTTACATCGACCATTCGATTTTTTACTGGCTTTATAATTTTTCCGGTAGGTCATATGTTCTTGACGCGACGATTATATTTTTTGGCGAGTATTTGGTATATCTCGTCATTCTTTTCGTCTTTTGGCACCTGTATCGTTTGTGGCGCACACATAAGAAGAAAGCTTTTATTCCGTATGTTGAAGCGCTTGTGTCGGTCGCCATAGGCAACGGAATCGTCGTATCTTTGTTTCGAATGTTTTACGAACGCGTCCGACCGTATGTCGCGCTTCATTTGACGCATAACTTGCTCATTGACCCGACATTTTCTTTTCCGTCAGGACACACGATTTTCATGTTTGCTCTCGCTACGTCTATTTTCTTTTATGATAAAAAATTCGGCACGTTTCTCTATATCTGCGGTATTTTAATCGGTGTCGCGCGTGTTGCCGCCGGCGTGCATTATCCGTCGGACGTTTTTGCGGGAGCGATATTCGGGGTCGCCATAAGCATGTGCGTGTACAAAATTTTCCGGAAAACGCTTTGCCGAAAATTTTGGATAAAAAGTAGGCCTGCCAAATGAGATTTGGCAGGCCTGCGCGTTTCAATTCTTTTCCTTATATCGACGGTTCGAGGCTAGAAACGAATACCATGCGGCTCGACTCGGCGAAACAGATGACGATGACTCCCGCTTCGCACTGTTTCATCCCAAGCACTTTCATCTGGAGGTCCTCGCCGGATTTGATTCCGTCTTTTGCGAGAACTTCGCCGATGGCCCAAGCTATTGCAGCTTGGAGAATGCCGCTCGTGCCGATAAACACCTTCGGTCGTCCGTCCTGTCTTTGAATACTGCCGCTCGCGGCGACTGTTTCAGAGAGGGCGTTTCTTGCCCGTTCCCGCAGGTGTTCGGCGAGCTCATGCTTGAAATACTCTCCGAGAGGCGCGTACCGAAGCATAGCGGACATGACGTTGATCGGATCGCTCGGGTCGTTGCTTACGTCGAGAGAGGTAAGCGTTACGATATCTTCTCGGCCCGTAGCGATACGAGCCGTTTCGTGTGCTCGGACGAGAGGTGAAGCGAAGACTGCGTCAAATCTGCCGCCGCTTTGTTTTCTGCCGATCGATTTTGCCTGCTCGATTCCTTTTTCCGAGAGCTGTCGCTCGCAGTCGTTTTCTCCTTTGGTTATGGACGAGTTGCCTTCGTGAATAATCTCAATGATGCTGAAATGGTGGAGAAAAGTCTCCGCCGTGAGGGTTATCGGGGATGTGTTGTTCATGGGTAAAAACTCAAAGGTCTGTTTGTTAAAAAATTATCAGATATTTACGTATTGTCAATGAATCTTTGTTTTTAGACCGATTTCTGATATATTCTCTCTATGACGCCCGAAGAAAAAGACCTTCTTCAGAAAACGTTTGCGCTCTCTACGGAGAACAATCAAATGCTGAAGAAGATGCAAGGTTCGCAGAGGACGGCAAACCTCCTGCGTTGGGGGTATTGGATTTTGATTATTGTGCTCTCGGTGGCGTCATTTTGGCTCATCCAGCCATATATAAATAGTCTCCAAAGCGCGGTTAATATGACGACACAGTAATGCCGAGATGGCTGTTTTGGCAGGTATACGTCAAAATAGTGTTTCGGAACAATATGCCGAGATAGCTCAGTTGGTAGAGCGTCCGCCTGAAGAGCGGTAGGTCCCCGGTTCGACCCCGGGTCTCGGCACAGATAAGGTTAAAGATTTTTCCTGGAAGCCACTCGGGAGCCGCCGCAAACATGCGCGGCTCGCTTGTGCGCTTCGCTCCGACTTACGCGCTCGCGTGCATGTTTGCGGCGGCATCCCTCGGCGAAAAAATCTTTATCTTTTACGATGACTTCACTTTCAGTTTGTTTTGCTTGGCTTTGTCTATCTTCGGCAGGCGAATGGTAAGGAGTCCGTTTTTTTCCGTGGCTTCGGATTCTTCGACGTCTATTTCTTCGGGTAAGGTCACCGAACGGGCAAACGTGC
>CAYZCB010000043.1:0-4540 GCA_964476815.1 uncultured Candidatus Saccharibacteria bacterium | reverse complement strand
AGGTGTTCGAGCTCGGTCAAAATATTTTCCTGCTGCATAAACTGCGAGAGCTGGTTCGTCATAAAGAATTCCTTGAGACGCGCTTGAAGCGGTCGCGGAGATATGAAAGATACCGGCATCGTGACGTCCGGCTCGATGGTCGACATCCTGTCTTGAATGTTTCGTCTCATTTGAGAAAGTCCGACGCGAAGTTTTGCTTGAAGTAATTCTCCGACGTAACGAACGCGACGGCTGCCCAAATGGTCTATATCGTCTTCCAAAGCATCGGGGTCGTTGTTGAGAGTGATGATGTTTGCGAGAACGGTGGCGAAATCGTCGGCGGAAAGGGTTTTGCGCTCGAGTTCTTTGGGTCCCATGTCTTTATTAAAGCGTTTGTTGAAGCGAAAGCGTCCGACTTTCGACAAATCGTATCGGTCGGCGGCGAAAATGCCGGCGACGAATTCGCGGGCGTTGTCCGGCGTCACGAGATCTCCGTCGCGCAGGCGCTTGTGGATTTCAACGTGAGCGTCGACGGCGTTTTTCGCCGGGTCTTTGGCGAGAGTCGCCTCGATCATTTTGCGGACAGTTTCGTCTTTGAAATGAGAAAGTATTTCGGCGTCGGTTTTTGCTCCGAGGACGCGAAGGAGTGCGGTCGCCGTGAATTTTCTCTTGCGGTCGATGCGAGCGTAGAGTGTGCCGTCGGTATCGGTTTCGATTTCAATCCAAACGCCGCGAGCCGGAATGATTTTCGCACCGAAAACTATCTTCCCTTTCAAATCATCGGAAGTGAAAAAGACTCCAAAGGAACGAGCGAGCTGGGGGACGATGACGCGCTCGATGCCGTTCACTATAAATGTGCCGTGGTCGGTCATCAAAGGAAAATCAGCGAGAAAAATCTCCTGTTCTTTGGTCGAATCAAACGTTTTGTTCTTCAGTTTGACGCGGACTTTGAGCGACGCTTCGTACGAAAGCTTGTTTTCTTTCGCGTGATGTTCGTCGTACTTTGGTTCGTCGACGGAAAAGCCGGAGAACGCGAGTTCGAATTTCTTGCCGGCATAGTCTTTAATGGAAGAAAATTCTTCGAACAAATCTTTGAGTCCTTTTTCCAAAAGCCACTTGAACGAATCCGTCTGAGCTTTCACGAGGTCCGGAATCTCGATGAAAGATTCCTTAAACCGGCCGAAATACTTTTTTTCGCGAATCATGTGTGGTGATTTTTATTAAAAAACAATTAACAGACGAAAAAACAACTTTGAAACACTCAAAGCCGCCTTTGTATCCCCGTTAATTATTTGTGAGTCAATGCTAAAAGACTATTTTCCCCGAATAATCCTTCATTTCCCCATATACTCAATCAAGAGTGAAGTTGGATAGAGTATACACGAGACCAAAAAAGAGTCAAGAAAACAAAAACCGCCAATCGTTTTCACAAATTGGCGGCGGCTTCCGAGCATCAAGCTGGTTGAAGCGATAACAGGGATTTCTTATCGAGATAAGGAACGATGATTTTCGGCAAATCGTCCGTCTGTTTCCTCAAAATGTCGAGTATTTCTTGACCCATCATATCCACCACTTCGACCTGCGGACGAACTGTCGACATTTGTTCGTCGGGCCGATCAAGTACCGCGTACAAAAAGTGGCACAAGAATTCGAGCTCGAGTCGGCTCTGTTGAGTTATAAAAAGGAACGGATATTTGGTCTTTGAGTCCACATCGATCAAAACGCCGAAACCTTTCCACCGATAGACGGGTACGGAATGATATTCTCTATTCCAATTTCCTTCTGTTGTCTCGGCCATGAGGGCAAACCTGAATCTCGTTCCCAAAAGAATCACTTCCGCGTTTTTCATGGGTTTTTTCTCCCGATTTAATTGTTCAATGTTTTAGTCCGGATTTCGGGACAACTATATCGAATAATGGTTCTAAAGTAAATCGAGTTTTATAAAAAAGAGCAGAGGGCTTGCACGACGAAAAGTCCGACCATACCGAAAAGCCACGCGAGAAATGTGATAAAAAGGACGCGTTCTTCTCTGCTTTCGACTTCACGCATGTTTCTACCCACCAAAATAAAGCCTGTGTCGGTCTTGGCAACGACGGCCGCGATCCGAACATTGTCTTGCGGTTGCCATGTAAATCTGTCTTCACCTGCCACATCCGTCGGACGAAGATTTCCGCCGCCTGAAGTTCTTACATAATCAAAAACTCCGGCGGGCGGAACGAAAATGACGCTGTTTAACGTACCGGAAGACGAAATTGGATTTCCGTTGTCGTCAAAAATTGTGACGAAAGGCGCGAGACTTTTTGAAATATCAATTGTTGGCAAACTTTGCGGAGAAACATTGTCTTCCGCCATTTGAATTTGGGGGTCGTTCGCCGATTGTCGCAAGTCTTGCTGCGTAAGACCGTACACAAGCAAAGCGAAAAGCGTCAGAAGACATGCGAGGGGCAACCACGCGAGAAAAATTTTCTTCAGCATGCAGGTTTAGGAAAACGTAACGCGCTCAAGACGGGTGTGACGCGAAGATTGATAAATGAGATCAAAGACAATACCTAGGACAGAGACGACCATAAGTGCAAGAGCAAGTTGGACGACCGTGTGCGTGTGCGCGAAGGCGGCGGCGATGAATCCGGACAGACGAGCGAGGTCAATGACGGAGGGCATATTGGCGATGACGTGTGGCACAGAGACGAAAGAGAAAAGTCCGAGTGTCGATATGAAAAGCACGTAGCATTCGATGGCGCGCCGCGATGTCAAGCGGCGCGCCCAAAAAATCGTATTCACTTTTTTCTGCACGTTGTTTGAAATAGTTGTCATAATTTAATAGGTAATTTTCGCGGAAACTTTCTTCAGCGCTGCTTTCGCCCGATGCATTCTCGTTTTGACCGCGCCGACGGATATGTCCTCGGCTTTGGCGATTGCGGCGTAATTTTTCCCGTCTATTACGTATAATCGAAGGATTCGGGCAAAAGTTTCCGGTAATCGGTCGATAAGAGACGTGATATATACCCTGTCGTTTTCCTGCGTCTCGCCGAGCGACTCGTCCGGCGTCACGGCTTCTAGCTCGTCGGTAAAGGCCGTCGAAAATTCTTTGTCTTTCTTGAGTTTCTGATGATAGGCAAAGCAGGTGTTAATCAAAATCTTGTACGCCCATGAGCTCCAGCGCGCGCCCGGTTGCGGTTTGTATTTTCTGCCGTAAAGATACATTTTCACGAAAGCGTCTTGGACGATGTCTTTGGCAAGCTCATCGCTGCGCACGATTATCCGAGCTTTGCGGAGGAATGCTTCTTCGTAACGCTCCACGATAAGCTCAAAAAGCTGCGGTTTCGAAAAAGAAAGCGCGAACAACTCTTCATCGGCCATGTTTTTGAATTCTTCGTTCATATTCGTGTGCGCCGAGACATATGGGTAAAAGAGAGCTGTCCCTCGGTTTCCCGATTTCAAGCTCCCTCGGCTACTCCTTATTATATCTCGACCCTGTCATTATATATAACGAAACTGCCGTGATTAAAGTTTCACTTTTTTCGGTTTTTATTTTTCCATTCATCAATTTTCTTATGATGTCCAGAGAGTAAAATTTTTGGCACGAAATATTTTTTTCCTTTATATACGATCTGCGCCGGTCGCGTGTAAACATCCGAACTCGAGACGCGCGACTCTTCGAGCGACGCGAAATCTCCGAGCACGCCTCGTACCTGCCGCGATATGCAATCAATCATAATCATCGCCGGCAATTCCCCGCCGGTGAGGACGTACGGTCCGACAGAAATTTCCTCGGCTTTGAATATTTTTTTCACCCGCGCGTCGATGCCTTCATATCTGCCGCAAATGAAAACGATGTCGGTAAATTTCTTTGCCGCCGTTTTCGCATACAAAGTGTCAAATTGCTTCCCTGCCGGAGAAAAGAAAACGATTTTCGCACTTGTCCGCCGACGAGGCGGATTGATTTTTTTGAGAGCCGCGGCGATTGCCTTTATTACCGGCTCGCTCTGAAGAACCATTCCCGGACCGCCGCCATAGGGCTTCTGGTCAACTCTTCGCCACGTGCCTTCGGTGTAATCGCGCGGATTGTAAAATTTCACGCTGATTTTTTTGTCCTCGATGGCGCGTTTCAAAATCGATTCGGAGAAGTACGAATCGAAAGCGCCGGGAAACAATGTAACGATATGAAAAGTCATAACATTCAGCTTACTCTTTTTCGCCTTTTGGACAAGAAAAAAACCGCCTGCCCTATTTGGGTGTGGCGGTTTCGATCTTCTTCGGCTCTTCTGGCGGATGATGATAGTCGGAAAGATCCAAATGACCCCCATATATCACGCCACCTCTGTTGTCTCGTGCTAGATTTTCGAGAATAAGCGCCAGAACTAGTCCTTCGGCTATCGTATGTCCGCTCGCGTCCCTCCAATCAAGATAATTATCGTTCACTAGAACCCCCCTAACGAAACCTGTTGTAGATTTGGCGTTAGTTTCGTAACAAAGCAATGCTTCTCCGACGACAAACGGAGGCACTTCGTCTTTATCGACGGCAGACACGGTAACTCTGTCAGACAAACTTCCAACATGA
>CAYZCB010000042.1:0-4564 GCA_964476815.1 uncultured Candidatus Saccharibacteria bacterium | reverse complement strand
TTAAAAAATCATGGAAATAAGAAACATAGCCATCATCGCCCACGTCGACCACGGCAAAACCACTCTGACCGACGCAATACTGAAACAAACAGGAGCCGCTCAAGAAGGTTTCTCGATGGACACGAACGCGCTCGAACAAGAGCGCGGCATTACCATATATGCGAAGAACGCTTCCGTCTTTTACAAGGGCACGAAAATAAATATCGTCGACACGCCGGGACACGCCGATTTCGGTTCGGAGGTCGAGCGTGTTCTCCGTTCCATCGATACCGTTCTTCTCGTCGTCGACGCGCAGGAAGGTCCCATGCCGCAGACGCGTTTTGTTTTGAAAAAGTCTCTCGAACTCGGTATGAGGCCGATTGTTGTCATAAATAAAATAGACAAGCCCGCCGCTCGACCGAAAGAAGCTCTCGATGAAGTTCTTGACCTCTTTATCGAACTCGGAGCAAACAACGAACAGTTGGATTTCAAAACCGTGTACGCGGTCGGCCGACTCGGCGTCGCGAAAAGAACGCTCGAAGAAAATTCTTCCGACCTTTCTCCCCTTCTCGACACCATACTCGAAAACGTGCCGGCCGCGAAAACCGACAGCGCCGCGCCACTTCGAATGCAACCGTTCAATCTCGCCTACGACAATTTCGTCGGACGACTTGCCGTGGGAAGGATCTACGAAGGCACCGTCAGAGTCGGACAAAACGTCGTCATAAAGAAGCCGACCGGCGAGTCGCGAACGGGCAAAATAACCAAAATATACGCGTTTAAAGGCCTTGACCGCGAGGAAGTAAACGAAGCGACCGCCGGCGATATAGCCATGGTTGCAGGCCTTCCGGACATCTTTATAGGTGAAACCATATGCGAATCTGTCGAACAACCCGCTTTGCCTGCTATCGCTATCGATGAACCGACAATCGCTCTCAATTTCCTCGTCAATAATTCCCCGCTTGCCGGTCGCGAAGGCAAATTCGTTACTACGCGACAAATTCGCGAACGGCTCGAAAAGGAACTCGAAATCAACGTGGGGCTCAAAGTTGATTTTTCGGGAGGCGACGTGTTCAAAGTCCTCGGTCGCGGCGAACTTCACATTTCGATTCTCTTGGAAAATATGCGTCGGGAAGGATTCGAACTTCAGGTATCCCAGCCGCAAGTCATCACAAAGGAAATCAATGACGTCGTGTGCGAGCCGTTCGAAGAAGTTTTTGCCGATGTCAAAAGCGAATTCTCCGGTGATGTCATCAAGAAACTTTCCACGCGCAAAGGCGTCCTGACGAACATAAAAGAAGAGAACGGTCTCGCGAGGCTGACATTCGAAATCCCGACGCGCGGGCTTCTCGGCTACCGCGGAGAATTTATCATTGACACGAGAGGCGAAGGAATACTTTCCTCGCGCTTCATTGAATTCCGACCGGAAGTCGGAACGATTGAGAAACACGAATTCGGTTCGATGATTTCCATGGAGAAAGGTAAATCGGTCGGCTTCGCGCTTTATAACCTTCAGAATCGCGGCATGCTCTATATTTCTCCCGGAGCGGAAATCTACGAAGGTATGGTTGTCGGCAATACGTCCAAGGGCGACGATCTCGACGTCAACCCGGCGAAAGAAAAAGTTATGAGCAACTATCGCAGTGCCGGCAAAGACGACGCCATCCTTCTTACCCCGCCGTTTACGCTTTCGATAGAACGCGGTCTCGAAATCATGAAAGACGACGAATATCTCGAAATCACGCCGAAAACCATTCGTCTGCGCAAACAATTTTTGAAAAAGTCGGACAGAGACAAAGGAAAATAAAAGACCCGCCTGTGCAGACAACAAAAAACCACTCTTGCGAGTGGTTTTTTGTTTAGGAGCTTAGTAAGCCCGGCGCGGACCGAAGTCGCGGCGCGGTCTTTCCTCTCTCGGCTGGGCTTCGTTAACTTTGATTGCGCGGCCTTCAAAGTCCTTGCCATCGAACATCGAGATCGCTTTTTCTGCGTCGGCATCCTCCATAGTGACGAAACCGAAACCGCGTGAGCGGCCCGTCATTTTGTCAGTAAGAACGATAGCGTCAACAACAGTACCAGCTTTTTCAAAGCCGGCCTTGAGTGATTCCGAAGTCGTGCCATAGGAAAGGTTTCCTATATACAATTTCTTAGCCATTTTGTTTCTTCTTTTTATAATTCGTCTCCGACCAGTCCCCTCTTGGCTAAGAAAACTCTTATCCTCCGAGAACTTAAGACCGCGCAAGTATGGCACATAGGACGATTTAATGCAAGGGCTATGGGATTTGTTTTCTTGACAACCCCAAATAAGTACATAGTATAAGGGCAATATGGCGGAACAAGACGACAAAGACCACTATATGAAGAGTGTTATGCGGTTTTATTTCACTCCTCACCCGAGAGCGGCCTTAACCGTGCTCTTCATTTTGATATACGGATATTTCGTCCTCTACTACATAAATGACGCCCACCTTGCCGAGCGATTCATTATCTATACACTGACGTCCGGTACGGCGCTTCTTTCGATAGAATATCTCTTTTGGTACACGTCTTTCGTTATGACTCTGCTTGCCCCATTTATTGTTTCCGCGTATGCCATTTTTGTTTTGTATGAATCTTGGCACGAGAAACGAAAATGGGAGTCGCATTTTCGAACACTTATGACCGTTGCTCTCGTCGTCGGCAGTATCTTTCTAATTGTTTTCACGAACAATATGTCGAGAGTCATCGCTCGACAAGACGCGTTGAAAACTTTCATCACCAATAACAATTTGTCCGGAAGAATTTAACCAACGCGAACGGAGTCTTTGATTGCGTACTTTCCGACTCTCGTGCGGGCTATTGCGAATGTCACGGCGCCAGTCTTGAAATGCTCGCCTATATCACGGACAAACTGTCTGACATAGAAGCCGGAGCTGACGGAAATTCGCGCTTTGTGAATGACATACGTTTCCCTTTCGGATTCGGAAAAGACTTTTTTCCAATCGGTCATTATTTGTTTTTGTCTGAAGTCGCCATCTACCGATGATACAGTTTCTCGTATGAAATCCTCTAAAATTTTCTTGTCCAGATTTCGTTCACCCAAATATTCCGCGGAAAATATTTCCACTTCGTGCGAAGGCAAATCTTTTTCGAAAATCCTTCCGGCTTTTGCCAGAGAAAACAAACTCTTGCCTCCAACGACTTTCGAAGAGAACGGCGGATATTTTTGAGAAAATTTGCCGTTTTTGTTTTCAATGTAATCTTTTATAAGCGAAGAAGTTGCGAATGTGTTTTTTGAACTGTTTGAGCTTCCATCTGATCTTGGCGAGTTTTCAAAAAACACATTCGCAACCTTCGGAGCTTTCGGAAGTCCTAGCAAATCGTAAGTATCCGTCTCAAGTCCGAGGATGAACTCAAAAACATATTCTTTCGGCAGATCGGTGTATACTTCCCTGTTTTTCGTTTCTTCGCCGACCAAAGCGAGAAGCACGCCTTCGGCCATCGGGTCGAGTCGTCCGGCATAGGTCATTTTCTCCGCGGTGTATTCCGGATGCGCCGTCTGAAATTTTTCGAGCGTTTGAAGCGGCGTCTCGCCCCGCGGCTTATAGAGATTTAAGACTTTTTCCATATTCGTATGATACAATGCTTTGACGTATTTTCCACGCTATGCGCACCGTAGTATTTGATGTAGAAACAAAAAATATCTTCCAAGACGTCGGCTCGAACGACCCGGCGGATTTGGATATTTCCGTCGTCTGCGTATACGATTCGGCGACCGACCTCTACACGAGCTATCTCGAAAAAGATTTCAAAAAACTCTGGCCGATTTTCGAACACGCCGATATTCTTGTCGGATTCAACAGCGACCATTTCGACATTCCTCTTTTGAACAAGTATTACCACGGCAATCTCGGCACGATCAAAAGCGTCGACCTTCTCAAGGAAATCCACAAATCGCTCGGCCGTCGGGTGAAGCTCGACAATGTCGCCGAAGCGACCTTGGGTAAAAACAAAAGCGGTCACGGACTCGAAGCCATTACCTGGTGGAAACAAGGCGAGATTCAAAAGATTATCGATTATTGCACCGACGACGTGAAAATCACCAAAGAACTCTACGAATACGCTTTGAAAAACAACTCGCTCAAATACAAAGATTTCGGCGGGAAAATCCTCGAGGTCAAATTGGACACATCGAATTGGGACAAGAAAACCGGCAATTCAATGAATTTCTCGCTTGGGTTATAATGTCAGTATGAATAAAAACCTTCTTATTCCCATAGCAATCGTCATAGCGGGAATTTTCATTGCCATAGCTGTTTATCTTGTCGGCGGTCAGACGCCGGCGGTAAACACAAACACTCAAAATCAAGCCGCAAGCGGAAATATCGTGGTGAGATCGGTCTCCGCAAGCGAGCACATTCTTGGCAACCCGAACGCTCCGATAAAAATGATTGATTACTCCGACACCGAATGTCCTTTCTGCAAACAATTCCACACAACGCTCAAGGAAATCTACCAGACATACGCGACTTCCGGCGAAGTCGCCTGGGTATATAGAGACTTTCCTTTGCCTATTCACACCAAAGCCGAACACGAAGCCGAGGCA
>CAYZCB010000041.1:0-4664 GCA_964476815.1 uncultured Candidatus Saccharibacteria bacterium | reverse complement strand
AGCCGCGGCAATCCGACCGTCGAAGTCGAAATGACGCTTTCGGATGGATCCTTTGGCCGCGCTTCCGTGCCTAGCGGCGCGTCAACCGGAAGCCACGAGGCGGTTGAACTTCGCGACGGAGACAAAAAACGCTACGAAGGCCTTGGCGTCCTGCACGCAGTAGAAAACGTAAACGTAAAAATCGCCAAGGCAATCGTCGGAAAAGAATTCGACCAGAAATCTCTCGACCAAACACTCATCGCTCTCGACGGCACGAAAAACAAATCAAATCTCGGCGCAAACGCCATTCTCGGTGTTTCTCTCTCTTTCGCCCACGCGGCGGCAAAATCTGGAGGAATTCCTCTCTACGAATATTTTCATACGATTTCCGAGACAAAAGAAAAAACGATTTTGCCGCGACCGATGATGAATATTTTAAACGGCGGCAAACACGCCGAAAATTCGACTGATATTCAGGAATTCATGATTGTGCCCGTCGGAGCGCCAACGTTTAAAGAAGCACTCCGCTATGGCGCCGAAACATTCCACGCGCTCAAAAAAATTCTCGAATCGAAAAAAATGAACACGAATGTCGGCGATGAAGGCGGTTACGCGCCGACTCTTCCAAGCAACGAATCGGCAATAAAGCTTTTGATGGAAGCCATCTCAAAAGCAGGATATAAAGCGGGAAAAGATATCGCAATCGCCATAGATGCCGCCGCAACGGAATTCTACGAAAACGGCGTGTACAATCTGAAAACGGAAAACAGAAAATTGTCTTCCGACGAAATGATTGAATATTATGCCGCTCTGGTAAAAAAATATCCGATAATTTCGATTGAGGACGGGTTTGCCGAAGACGACTGGGATGGATTCGTCGCTCTGACGAAAAAGCTTGGCGACAAAATCCAAATCGTCGGCGACGACCTCTTCGTCACAAACGTCAAAAGACTCTCCATGGGCATAGAAAAGAAAGCGACAAATTCGATTCTCATAAAACTGAATCAAATCGGCACGGTTACAGAAACTATCGCCGCCGTGAAATTGGCTAAAGAGAACGGATTTACCGCTATCGTTTCTCACCGCTCGGGCGAAACCGAAGACACGACCATCGCCGATTTCGCTGTTGGACTTGCGACGGGACAAATCAAGACCGGTTCCTTGTCGCGAAGCGAACGCGTCGCGAAATACAATCAACTTTTGCGAATTGAAGAAGATTTGGGTAAATAAAAAAAACCGCCCGAGTTTCAGAAGAAACTGGGGCGGCAAGAAAATTCTATCCCACACACTCCGGTTTCAGACCGGCCTCGATAAGTTCGTGTATTTCCACGAAAAGCGGATGCAAGCCGTTTTTGAGTGGACGCAAGCGACTCGAGTAAGCGACTCTGCCGGCGCGCTTTGTCTTCCAAAGCAGGGCGGCATAAAGATGCGGACTGACATTGCCGAGAAACGCTTCGTCCACCCGGCACTCGGGATGAGTTCCCGTATCTACATCGTGTTCGTCCAGGAAATCCCGGAAATCTCGCCGCTCATCCTCCACGTCTTCCGCGGAGAGAAAATGTGTCGGGAAATGGTATCCCAATCGCCTTTCGTGTCTCAAGTCATCTTCATCGAACACGTTTAGTAGCAACAACTCCTGCGCTGACTTAATGTGGCACATAGCTTATGTCTTTCGCTTAGTATTGTTTATGGGGCTATATAAAACAACTATCCGTGTATGAATATACAAATTAAATTTTTTTAGTCAATATTGTTGTCCCCTCTTACGAAACAGCTTTCCAACCGTCTTTTTTGTATTCTTCGAGTTTTTTGAATTTAATTTCTTTTTTCAGTCCGTCTTTTTCAACTGTCACTTTGTCGTTTCTACCGAGTTTGTCGCCCGCCGAAGAAATCGCCGCCGATTCATGAAGAGGCGCGACGGGATTAACCGGCGCGGCAAACGCCGCGAGTGCCGCGCTGGCGTTTGCCGGAACGATTTTCGTGACGGTATTTATAACCTGACCGCTTATGGAAATTTCAAGTTGGCGAAAAAGCCGCAAACCCTCTTTCTTGTATTCGACAAGCGGATCCCGCTGCCCGTAGGCGCGAAGCGAAACCGAGCCGCGCAAATAATCCATCATCTCCAAATGTTCGAGCCAGAAAACATCGATGGTCTGAAGGTAAATCATTCGAAGAGCGTTTGAAAATTCCTTCTCACCCATCGCCCGTTTTTTCTCTTCGAGCTTTTTCATGAATTCGGCGTCGTTGACGTCGACGAGAGAAAGAAACTCTTCCCAGACTTCGGCATCGGTGCCGGTGAGGAGTTTGCGGCGCCGACCATAAATCGTTTTTCGATGGATGTTCATCACGTCGTCGAATTCGAGGACCTGCTTGCGTGCGTCGAAATTGAATCCTTCGATTCTCGTCTGCGCCGTCTCAAGCGACTTGGTGATGATGCGATTCTCGATTGCCTGGTCCTCCGGAATACCGAAACGGCCCATCATGTTCTTTATCATATCGCTCGCGAAAACCCGCATCAGTGAATCTTCAAGCGAGACGAAAAACTGCGTCTCGCCCGGGTCCCCTTGGCGACCGGAGCGGCCTCGAAGTTGGTTGTCGATGCGTCGCGCGTCGTGGCGCTCCGTGCCGAGGACGAAAAGACCGCCCGCGGCTTTTACTTTTTCATATTCGCTTTCGACTGAAGGGCTACCGCCGAGCTTTATGTCGACGCCGCGACCGGCCATGTTGGTGGCAATCGTCACCGCGGCAAATCGTCCCGCCTGGGCGATGATTTCGCCTTCACGCTCGTGGTTTTTGGCGTTGAGCATTTCGTGGCGAACGCCTTCCGTTTTGAGATACGCCGAGAGAAGTTCGTTCTTCTCAATCGACGCCGTTCCGATCAAAATCGGCTGGCCTTTTTGGTTCAACTCTTTGACTTTGCGGATAATCGCCTGAAATTTGCCTTTCTCGGTTTGAAAAATAAGGTCATTCGCGTCACGGCGTGCCACAGGTCGGTGCGTCGGCATCTCCACGACCTCGAGAAGATAGACTTTACGGAACTCTTCCGCCGACGTCCTCGCCGTGCCGGTCATGCCGGAGATTTTCGGATAGAGACGGAAATAATTTTGATATGTGATTGAAGCGTAGGTTTTGGATTCTTTTTGAATCGGCACGTTTTCTTTGGCTTCAATCGCCTGATGAAGTCCCTCGGACCATCTGCGCCCCGGCTGAAGTCGTCCGGTGAATTCGTCGACGATGATGATTTCGTTTTGCTTGACGACGTATTCCTTGTCCTTGCGATACAAAGCTTTGGCGCGCACCGCGGTTTCCAAATGATGGACAAACTTGATGCCTTTTTCCGTGTAAATATTTTCGATGCCGAGCATTTTCTCCGCGCGGGTTATACCGGCTTCGGTCAAGTTTGCCGCGCGATGTTTCTCGTCTTTTTCGTAATCTTCGCCTTCGACAAGCGTCGCCGCGATTCTCGCGAATTGTTTGTAAAAATCTTCGCTGTCTCCCGACGGAGCGGAGATGATCAAGGGCGTTCTCGCTTCATCGATTAAAATGGAATCGATTTCGTCGACGATGGCGTAATTCGGTTCGCGTTGGCGTAAACGTTCGGCGCCGTATTCGAGATTGTCGCGCAAATAATCGAAACCGAACTCGCTGTTCGTGCCGTAGGTAATGTCGGCGTGATAGGCGTCGCGGCGCGAGACCGGACGGAGAAATTCGTGGACGACGTGAAACGATCCCTTCTCGCTCGTTTCTTCTTCGAGTTTCTTTTCGGATTCGCTTTTGACGTGAATATTTTTGTCGTAGACGTATGAAGCGTCGTGAGTGATGACGCCGACCGTGAGTCCGAGAAAATCGTAAATTTGTCCCATCCACACGGCGTCGCGCTCGGCGAGATAGTCGTTGACCGTGACGATATGGACGCCTTTGCCCGTTAAAGCGTTGAGGTACGCCGGAAGCGTGGCGACCAACGTCTTGCCTTCGCCCGTTTTCATCTCGGCGATATTTTTGAGGTGGAGGACGATGCCGCCGGAAAGCTGGACGTCGAAATGTCGCTGACCGAGAGTGCGCTTTGCCGCCTCGCGAACACAAGCGAAAGCTTCCGGAAGAATATCATCGAGCGGCTCGCCTTTCCCTAGCCGCTCCTTAAACTCGGCGGTCTTGGCTTTTAACGCTTCATTTGAAAGCGCCAAAATCCTCTCTTCGAAAGAGTTGATTTGCGTCACAATCGGCCGTGTCGCCTCGAATACGGCTTCGCTTCCGGAACCGAACATCTTCTTGAATATGCTTGCCATTGAGCCGTCATCATATCAAAATATTCCGTTTTTTTCCATTTTCTACGAAACAAAGACAACTTCTTCTTCGATATCGATGTCCGTTTTTTCTTTGACGGCTTTTTTGATTTCGGCGGAAAAATCGCGGATTTCTTTTGCCGTGGCGCTTCCGGTGTTGACGAGGACAAGCGGCTGGTTTTGAAAAAGCTCAACGTTTCCCTTTTTAAAACCCTTGAGACCGCAGATTTTGTCGAGAATATACGCGAGCGGGACTTTCACGCCGTTTTTCGCGGCGAAAAACGGCAATTCCGGATATTTCTTTTTTAGTTTATCGAAATGCTCTTGTGAAATAACTGGATTTTTGAAAAAAGAACCCGCCGTGCCGACTTTCGAAAGGTCGGGGAATTTTTTTGAGCGAAT
>CAYZCB010000040.1:0-4737 GCA_964476815.1 uncultured Candidatus Saccharibacteria bacterium | reverse complement strand
TGCATATATTCGATTTGTTTGTAACGGACGCTCGCTCTTTCGGCGTCGGCGGCGCGGATTTCTTTTTCCGTCGTATCCTTGGCGATATTTTCAAATTTCGCCACTTCGCCTTTGCTTACTTTTCCGTTCTCGAGTTCGCGTTGTAAGAATCGGTGAACGATGAGGTCGGCGTAGCGGCGGATGGGGGACGTGAAGTGCGTGTAATATTCAAATGCCAAGCCGTAGTGCCCGATGTTTTGCGTCGAATAGACGGCTTTCGACATCGAGCGCACGGCGGCGGTCTTGATAATTGATTCTTCGGCGCTACCTTCGACGCTTCGCATTAAAGCTTGCAAATCTTTAACGGCGACGCCTTTTTTGGAAATTGGAAGCTCGTGACCGAGAGCGCGGGCGAAGATGGAAAGGTTTTCGATGCGCTCCATATCCGGCACGTCGTGAATGCGGTAGAAAAACGCCCCGCCTTTTTTCTCCATGGCTTTCCACATAAACTGCGCGACTTCTTTGTTTGCCAAAAGCATAAATTCTTCGACCAATTTGTGACTATCGCCGCGGGATTTCTTCACAACTTTTATCGGCACGCCTTTTTCGTCCAAAATAAATTTGATTTCGTCTTTTTCGAAATCGATGGCGCCGTTTCTTTCTTTTTCCGCGCGCATTATTTTTGCCATCTTGTTCATGAGCAGTAATTCAGCGGAAAAGACGGCCGGAGCGGAAATAGGGGCGGGCGAGCGCGTAGTCTTAGCGGAGTCTGCGGAGCGCACAAGCGAGCCCGCCCCTATTTCCGCGGAGGCTTTGTCGAGTGTCTCTTGTGCCGTCTCGTAAGTGAATCTTTTTATCGAGCGGATGAAAGTTTTTCCGAACCAGCGCGAATATATTTTGGCTTTTTCGTCCATTTCGAAAACTGCCGAAAAAGCGCACTTGTCTTCGTTCGGATTGAGACTGCAAAGATTGTTCGACAGAACTTCCGGAAGCATTGGTATTGTCCGGTCAACGAGGTAGACGGAGAATCCGCGTTCGCGGGCTTCTTTGTCTAGAGCCGTGCCTTCGCGGACGAAATGCGATACGTCGGCGATATGAACGCCGACTTCAAAATGACCGTTTGGAAGTTTTCGTAGCGAGAGCGCGTCGTCAAAATCTTTTGCATCGACAGGGTCAATGGTACACGTCGGTACGTCACGCATATCACGGCGTTTGTCGGCACCTTCAGCTTGAATTTTTTCGGCGTTTTTGGCGATTTGTTCCGCCTCACGGACGACTTCAATCGGATATTCGTAAGCAAACCCTCGTTCGAGGACGATGGCGCGCATTTCCGTCTCGTGGATTCCCGGCTCGCCAATAATTTCGGTGAGATTTCCTTCGGCGTGATCGGGGAGCCATTTTGTAATTTTTACGAAAACTTTTTTCCCCTCGCAAGTCGAAGCGCTAGGCACTTCCGCGGAGGCCTTTATCAAAATTGGCAAGTAGCATCTCTTATCGTCGGGAATGAGTTCCAAATTGTCACCAATATGTTTTGCCACGCCGACGAATGCTGATTTCGAGCGGTGAACGATTTCCACGACTTCTCCTTGGCGGCGGTTGAAACGCGGGTGTGGCAGGATTTTTATTTTGACTGTGTCGCGATGAAGCGCTCCTTTGAGAGCCGCCGGCTGGATTTCTATGGATTCTTTGGATTTTCCGTCATCAAAAAAGCCGACGCCTTTCTGGCTCACGGCTAAGGGGCCTTCGAGAGTTTGCGTCTGCATAGAGACAAACTATAGCAGAAATCGGGGAAATTGAAATAAATGTTATAATCAGAATATGAAAATCACTCCTCGTGACCTCATTCTCGGCGGACAAGACGGACTCGTAAACGTACTCGGCATCGTCCTAGGACTTTCCGCCGCGGCGACATCCGAACACACTATTATCATCGCCGGACTTGCCGCGGCTTTTTCCGAAGCGACATCGATGGGAGCCGTAGCTTACACGGCGGCGCAGGCGGACAAAGTGCGCATTGAAACGGAAGGTGAGAAAATGTTTTTCGGCGACGCCGTCATCGTCGGATTGTCCGCCCTCGTCGGTGCCATCATCCCTCTTTTGCCTTTTTTCTTTTTGCCGGTCGATGTATCCGTGCCCATTTCACTCATATTGTCGGCGGTTGCTCTTTTCACTCTCGGCGCCAAAGCCGGAAAAAGCACCGGTAGGTCAAAGACAAAATCCGGATTACAAATTCTTTTCATCGGCTTTCTTGCGGCTTTGGCCGGGTTTATCATTGGTGTAATTCTTAAATAAGCGTGCCGAGCGATAAAAATAAAACCATAGTTTTCGGCGGAGGATGTTTTTGGTGTACGGAAGCCGTTTTCAAAATGATTCGCGGCGTTTCATCCATTTTGCCCGGATATTCCGGCGGACATACCGAAAATCCGACATACGAAGAAGTCTGCGGAGGCAAAACTGGGCATGCCGAATGCGCGAAAATAGAATACGACTCGTCAATAGTAAATTTTCGCGACTTGCTCACCGTATTTTTTGGTTCTCACGACCCGACGAGTCTCAACCGCCAAGGTCCTGACACAGGCACGGAGTATCGTTCGGTGATTTTTTATACGACGCCGGAACAAAAATCTGAAATAGAAAAATTTATCGCGGAAATAAACGCTTCGAACAAAAACGGCAAACCAATCGTGACGGAAGTCTTGCCGCTTGCGAAATTTTACGAAGCGGAAAATTATCATCACGATTATTTTGCCGCTCATCCGGGAAACCCATACTGCGAAATCGTTATAAATCCCAAGCTTGAACACGTGAAAAAGGATTTTGCCACGCTCTTAAACGGATAAAACCGAAGTAATAATTTTGTTATACTAGTGGCATGACAAAAGATATGCCAAAAAACGAAGACGAATGGAAAGCCAAGCTCACAAGCGAGCAATACAAAATACTCCGCGAAAAGGGGACGGAAGCGCCGTTTTCCGGCAAACTTCTCCACGAAGACCACGACGGAATGTTTCGTTGCGCGGCGTGTGGCGCGGCACTTTTTTCTTCGGCGGCAAAATTTGAATCCGACACCGGCTGGCCATCTTTCGACCAGGCGGTTCCCGGCTCCATAGTCGAAATGCCGGACGGAGATCTTGGTATGATTCGCACCGAAATCATCTGCGCGAATTGCGGCAGTCATTTGGGACACGTTTTTGACGACGGACCGACGCCCACGGGGAAGCGGTATTGTCTCAACAGTGTTTGTCTTGAATTTGACGAAGAGAAAAAATGAAAAAATCACGGAGCATGTTTTGGGTAGTCATCATCGCCGTCGTCATTGTCGGTATCTTTTTCTACGCTCGATATCAAAACGACCGTTACGCCAATTCGTTTACTTCAAACGAGAATCCTCTTTTGTCGACGTATACCAACACGACGTACGGTTTCTCCATAGATTATCCAAACGATTTCATCGCCACGTCGACGTTCGCTTCGTCTTACCTCTTGCCGACGTATTGGAATATTTATTCGACGGAAGGCTCTGGCGACGAAGTCGTGGCAATCGAGTATCCGGATTCGAACAACGTTTTGTCCACTGAACTGCGCATCGGTGTTTCCGACGAGACGTCGTCAATTCGTGCTTGCGACGCGTTTGATCAAAACGTCGCCACCTCGACTCATGCAATCGCCGGTCGGCAATTTTTCGTCGGCACGGATAGTAACGCCGCTATGAGTCATTTCAGTTACACGAAAAGCTATCGCATCGTTCACGACGGAAAATGTTTTGCTCTCGATCTCGTTTCATTTGGTACCAATCCGGAGGTCTATTCACCGCCAAAAACCGTGCCTTTTGACGAGAAAACGGCGGAGGCCGCTTTCGAACAGGTCGTCGAGAGTTTTGTGTTTACCAAATAATTCAAATATATGAAAATCGAATGGAAAAAAGTCACATGGTATTCGCAGATTATAGCCATTGTAATTTTTGTCGCTGTATTTTTTGTCGGTTTTTTCTTCGGGAAAAAATATGAATCGTCACGTTCGGTGATTTCGGGCTGGGCGCCGCCAAGAAGCTCCGTCGTCGCGAGTGCTTCGTTTACTTGCAGCGCGGGCAAATCAATCCAAGCCGTCTTCCTGACGACCGGAGCGGAAGTGACGCTTTCTGATGGCAGAAGCGAAAACCTCACGCAGGCCGAGAGCGCCGACGGCGGTCGCTACACGAACAGCGACGAGTCGTTCGTCTTTTGGACAAAGGGAAATGGCGCGTTTGTTACCGAAAATGGCGTGACGACGTACGTCAATTGCGTCGCGACTAAATAAAATGAACAAAGCAGTGAAGAAAGTTTTTATTTTCGACCTCGACGGAACGCTAACGGAAAGCCGTGTGCCGATAGCGAAAGACACGGCCGATCTCCTCTCGCGACTTTTCGAAGAGAAAATCGTCGCCGTGATTTCCGGCGCGGTATTTTCGCGTTTCGAAGTGCAGTTTCTTTCCGGATTTCGTTCTACCGCGAATTTCGAACACCTGTTTCTTTTGCCCACGTCCGGAGCGGAATTGCGGAAATATACAAACGGAGCTTGGAAAATTGTTTATCAGGAAAAAATTCCCGACGATATCCGGGCGAAAGTCATATACGAAATCGCCAAGCTCGCGGACATTTCGAGAGGCGAGGAGAGAAAGTTTATTGACGACCGCGTCGGTCAAGTGACGTACGCTGGACTCGGCATCGAAGCGCCGCTTGAAGAAAAAAAGAAATATGATCCTGATGAAAAAAAGCGGCG
>CAYZCB010000039.1:0-4845 GCA_964476815.1 uncultured Candidatus Saccharibacteria bacterium | reverse complement strand
AAAAGAACTCTCGATTATCAGTTGGTGGAATAAAAAGCCCCGCGAGCAATGCGCGGAGCCTTAAGTATACATTCAGGCCGAAATTTTCTCGTGCCGCCGAAGCGTGATTTCTACTTCGTTGCTGAACGGATGTAATAATCCGGACGATCGGTTCATCGACAAAACTGTAAGCGCCTCGAATTGCGAGACTTCAACGACCTCTTCGTCATTGGGAAATCCCTTGAGTTTGGCGGTTTTCAAACTTACAGCGTTGATCTTCTGACCAATGCTATCCATCGTACTTTCGACTCTCATGAAAACATTCGTGGGGTCGCTGCCTATTCTGTCATCGGGACGAGCCAGCTTAAAAAACGAGCGGTGGCTAACTTGTTCAAAGTTCATTTTGGTGAGTACTCCTATAATGTTGTTGGCTTGCAGTGTTTCAATCCCAGTCTACTCACGGAAAAAACTTTTGCAAGAAAAATTTTTGACTACGGATTGGCAGAATAAAGAAAAAGCCCAGCCATTACGCTGAGCCTACCGACAATTCAAGAGAGACCGCCGAGTCTTCGATGCGAACGATTTCGTCGTCTGGCAACCATTCGTGGTCTCCGGGTTTTCGCTTGAGAACGCTTTGCGATGGAATCTTGGTAATCGTAATGTTCGAGACATGTTTGACACCACCAACATAAGTCGTGGTCAGTTCTGTTTTGACCGCTTCGGTCGAAAATAATGGCGCCGAAAACTCGAACCTATCGCCGGGTTTGACATCCTTGAAAGGTTTTTCCGTTTTCATGGGTACAGGTTTGTCCCAAGTCTACTTAACCAAAATCTTTTTGCAAACTATTTCGCCACGACGACAGCATCGTGAAATTCGATAGAAAGAAGTTTCGAGGCGCCGTCTTTGCCCATGGTGACGCCATAGAGGACACCGGCGCGGGACATCGTCTCCCTGTTGTGCGTAATGACAATGAGTTCGGAATGTTTCGAAAGTGTCTCGAGCATATCGCCGTAACGTTTCGAATTGGCTTCGTCGAGCGCGGCATCGGTCTCGTCGAGAACGAGAAATGGCGGAGGATTGACTTGCGAAAGGGCAAAGATGAGAGCGATAGACGTGAGAGCGCGTTCGCCGCCGGAAAGCATTTCGAGCGATTTGATTTTCTTGCGCGGAAGCGAAACGTCGATTTCGATACCAATTTCCGTTTCTTCTTCGTCGTCTTCGCCAAGCTCAAGAGATTCACCGTCCTCGGATTCGACAAGCGCGCGCTGACGGCGTTTCTTTTCTTCGATAACGCGTAGTCCCGATGTGCCGCCGCTAAACATAAGTATGAAAAATTCCTTGAATTGTTTGTTGATTTTGTCTATGCCGTCCGTAAAAAGTTTCTCGAGCTTTTCCTCGAGCTCGGCGATGAGTGCTTCTAGGGACGCCGCCGATGTTTCGAGGTCGATAAGTTCTTTCGCCAGAAATTCATCGCGCGTTGAAGTTTCTTTGAATTCTTTCATCACTTCGTCCGCCGACACTGCGCCGCTGTCTTCAAGGCGAATTTTTATTTTTTCTATTTCGTGTCTATCTTTTTCCTGTTCTTCGCGCAGGCGCGGCGACGAAACTTTTTCGTTTTCGTACGCATAGACGTCGTGACCGATAATGAGCGCGCCTTCTTCTATTTCGCGCTTGAAATTTTCTTTTTCCGTTTTGATTTTTTCTTCGTGGACATGGAACATCGAGAGGTTTCCTCTGATTTCGTTTTGCTCGGCGATGATTTTGAACATTTCCCTCTCTGCGTCGCGAGAGGAATCTTTTTCTTTTTCTATTTTCTCTTTTATGGCCTGATACTCTTTCTCCGCAGTTTTTTCCGCTTCTTCGGCGGACCGGAACTCTTTTTCGAGCGACGCGGATTTGTCCTTGAGCGCGGTAATTTCTTTTTCCGTGTTTAAGACAGCGCCACTCGAAGCATCTTCCGCCGATGAAAGAAAATCGGCAATCCAATCCTTGGCTTTTTTGAAAAACAAACGAATGTCGGAAAGACTGTCGCTATGCGACGCGATTTCGATTTCTTCTTCAAATTCGTCGAAGAACTTTTTGACGTCCGCGTACGGCACGGCCCGCGCCTCGGCGGACGCCGAGGCGCGGGCCTTTTCCATAGAACGAACAAGCGCCGAGATTTCGCCTTCAATCCTACCGAGTGTTCGCGCCGTTTCGTCTTTTTTCTCTCTCGTTGCGCGCAATTTTTTCTCCACGTCCACGAGCTCGCGCGAAAAGGCATCCTTCTTTCCCGACGCTTCAATCGTCTTCTTGGCCTTTTCGAGTTCTGTTTCAAGGATTTTCAAACGCTCCGATGGTTTTTTGATTTCATCCGCGACCATTTTTTCTTCTCGAGAAAGATACGCCGATTCGTGCGAGAGATATGTTTTGTAAAGCGCGCGGAGAGCTTCGCGCATTTCAATGGTCTTCTCGACTACGGCGACTTGCTTCTTCAAAAATTTCAAATGTGGAGCGATTTCCCGACGCAAACTTTCGACCTGCTTCATATTTTCGCGCGTCTTCTCGAGTTTATGTTCGCTTTCTTCCCTCTTGTATTGATAAATTTTAAGCCCTAAAGCGTCCATGATCATCTCGCGACGTTCCTTCGGATTGGCGTTGAGGATTCTGTCGGCTTCACCTTGGGAAATGATGTGGTGACCGGAAGCGCCGATGTGGGCGCCGGCGAGAAGTTCGATAACGTCTTTGAGACGCACTTGCGTGCCGTTGATGAGATATTCCGAAAGCGAATCCCGATGAATGACGCGCTCGATAGACACTTCGTCGAAATCCATATTGAGAAGCCGTTTGCCGTTTTTCGGACTGTTATCAAAGACAAGTTTGACCGACGCTCGGTTTTGGCGTGGAAGCATTTCGCTCCCGTTCCAAATGAGATCCTCCGTGCGCTTGCCGCGAAGAGATTTGATGGATTGCTCGCCCAAAACAAAACGAAAGCTTTCGGCGACGTTTGATTTGCCGGAGCCGTTTGGTCCGACGACGGCGACGATAGGCGACGTAAAAGAAAGCTCGCCTTTTTTGGCGAACGACTTGAATCCGGAAATTTCTAGGGATTTGAGGGACATAAACAGAAGAAGACCATTCAAATATAACATTTCGGGAAGGCATAAAAAAGCCGCGCGTCCCTTGGCGCGCGGCCAGCGTTTTCCCTAGCCTCCCCTCAAGTTCGCGGCAAGCGAACCGGGCAAGAAGCGAACGTAAGCGAAGCTTGGTTGTATGAGGAACGTGAGGCTACCAACTTTTTGATTGAACCTACCGAACCACACGCATTCTAGAACAACCTTCATGGCGGTCGGACACCGGAGTATTCGTATGGAAGACGCCATACGACTTGAGGAGTCCAACATCTCGTCGAAATCCGATTGACTGTGTTCCTCAAAAGTTTGATCAAACTCCGAGTCGCCGGGAGCGGCGATCCTGATGATTTGGTCGTCAAGTGCTGTACCTTCGTATATTGCCCTCGAAATCGTAAACTGCGCGAGCAGGTTGTGTATTTCCACCGCGCGGTCTATTTCCATCCGGAAGCGTTTACGGTCGTCTTCCAACAGTCCATGAGTGTTAAGGGTCACTTTCGTATTCATAATTTATCCTTCTGGAATGGCTTACTATGGCCGTTTTCTTACAACGACGGGATGCCGTTGCTCTGTTTACGACATTACTATATTTAAAAGTCTATAGATACTTGACAGATAGATATAAAAGGTGTACGATTGACAACAAAGATATAGAGCAATGGTTGTTCTAAATCTCGCCCTTTCCATGAGACTCATAGTAAAACTGTTACTGTTAGCGTGCGTTATCGGAGCGTTCTTCCACTTTCGGACGAACATCCAGGAATTAAATAGGATTGCCGCCGAGCATAAAACACTCGCGACTCCCTATTTTCTAAACGGTACGTGGCATTTCTCCGGCGACCCAAAAATACGTGCCGTGGAAATCAAAAGCTTCAGGCGCGATCACCCAGACCTTAAGGTCGGAACGATCTCGACGAAGCCCAGGTCGAGAGAGGTTGAGATTACTTTCGACCAAATCGTCCCGAGCCCGAGAAGCTGAAACCACAACCCTTAACAGAAAAGCCGCCCGGTCCTCCCAAGGACTTGGCGGCTTCTTCATTTCCAAAATTTACCAGCCTTTGAGTTCGATGGCTTTTTGCGCGGCGTTTTGTTCGGCTTCCTGTTTTGATTGGCCTTCGCCCGTCGCCACTTGCTCCTTGCCGAGAAAGACTGCGATGGTGAAATATTTTTCGTGGTCGGGACCGGATTCTTTGACGAGTTTGTAGGACGGCGTGACGCCGGCTTTGTCTTGAGCTTTCTCCTGAAAAGCGCTTTTGGCGTCAACGAGATCTCCGCGGGCTATCATTTTCTCCGCAAACGAAAGGAGAACTGCGTCGATAAATTTCTTCGCAACCTCGTATCCCCCATCCATATACATCGCGCCGACGACGGCTTCGAACGTGTTCGCAAGGATGAATTGTCTGGCTCGACCAATGTCTTTAGCTTCGCCACGTGAGAGCAAGAGAAAATCGTTCATATTCAAATCATTGGCAACTTCGGAAAGCGTCACGGCGTTCACCAAGGCCGAACGATACGTCGTGAGATCGCCTTCGGGTTTGTCCGGATATTCGCGAAAGAGAAAATCCGTGACGACGAGTTCGAGGACCGCGTCGCCGAGAAATTCAAGACGCTCGTTGTGTTCGAGCTTGCCGCCCTTGCTTTCGTTTATGTACGAACGATGGGTAAAAGCCATGCGCAAAAGCGTCTTGTCTTTGAAAACATAGTTGGACTTCTTTTCGAATTCTTTAAAATCTATTTCCATACACACACCTTATC
>CAYZCB010000038.1:0-5092 GCA_964476815.1 uncultured Candidatus Saccharibacteria bacterium | reverse complement strand
TTTTATTTATCCACCGTTGCGTTTTTTTTATCTATCGTGTAATACTTGCGCAAATGGCAACAGACAAAAAAACTCTCGTCATCGTCGAGTCTCCGGCAAAAGCCAAAACGATAGAAAAATATTTGGGCGCGGGCTTCGAAGTCGTCGCGTCCGTCGGTCACGTGCGTGATTTGCCGAAATCGAACAAAAAGGCCATCGATATCGAGGGCGGCTTTGTTCCCCATTACGAAATATCCAAAGGCAAGGAAAAAATCGTAAGTGAAATCGCTCGTCTGGCAAAAAAATCGAAAGAAGTTCTCCTCGCGACCGACCCCGACCGCGAAGGCGAAGCCATCGCCTGGCACGTCGCCATCGCGACGGGACTCGATCCTGACAAGACGAAACGCGTCGTCTTTCACGAGATTACCAAAAGCGCCGTCGAAGAAGCGATACTTCATCCGCGACCGATAGACGAAAACTTGCGGCGCGCCCAAGAGGCGCGCCGTGTCCTCGACCGTCTCGTCGGCTACGACCTCTCTGGTCTTATTTGGAAAAAAGTCCGCTACGGCCTCTCCGCCGGCCGCGTCCAATCCCCCGCTTTGCGTATCATTATGGAACGCGAACGCGAAATCCGCGCTTTCAAACCGGAAACGTTTTGGACGATAACAGCCGACACGGAAACGAAACAAAAGACGAAACTTCTCTTTACATGTTCGGAAGAACCACGAGAAGAAAAAGAAATGAAAAGAATCGTTGCCGCCGGAGAAAAAAATCCGTGGCATATTGTCGACGTCAAAGAAACCGAAGCCAAACGCAGTCCCTACGCTCCGTTTACGACTTCGACCTTGCAGCAGACAGCGAGTTCGCGACTCGGATTTTCCCCGTCGCGCACGATGTCCGTCGCCCAACGCCTCTACGAAGCCGGTCTCATCACATATATGAGAACGGATTCGGTAAATCTTTCCGACTTTGCACTCGGCGCGGCGGAAAACACGATTACAAAAAAGAACGGCGAGGAATTTTTGACCGTTAGCAAATACACGACCAAAAGCAAAAACTCCCAGGAAGCTCACGAAGCCATCCGCCCGACCGACGTTTCGAAAATGAAAGCCGGACACAGTCCCGAACAGCAAAAACTCTACGCTCTCATTTGGCAGCGCACCCTCGCGTCGCAAATGGCCGACGCGAAAATCCTCCGCACACGCGTCACGGCAAACATCAAGGTGGGCGAAACGGGCACTGGCGAGCGCGTAGTCGGAGCGAAGCGCACAAGCGAGTCAGTGCCCGTTTCGCCCGCCGCCATGATTCCCGACTTTGTCGCAAACGGCTCGCAAACTCTCTTTGCCGGCTGGCTTAAGGCAGACCCCGAAGCGAAGGGCGTTGACGTAGAGCTTCCGAAACTTTCGGCAAACGATCTTTTGAAACTCGTAGAAATAAAAACGACGGAAAAACAAACGGAACCTCCCGCGCGCTATACCGAAGCCGGCCTCGTCAAAGAATTGGAAAAACGCGGTATCGGCCGACCTTCGACATACGCGTCTATTATCAAAACGATTCAAGACCGCGAATACGTCGTCAAAGAAGGCAGATCGTTGAAACCAACCGACGTGGGCGACGTCGTCTCGACATTCCTCGAACAAAATTTCGGCCAGTATATAAACGATACCTTTACCGCCGAAATGGAAGACGAACTCGACCTTATCGCCGAGGGAAAAATCAAATACGAAAAAGTCCTCGGTGATTTCTACAAACCTTTTCTCAAAGACGTAAAAGCCAAGGACAAAATGGACAAATTGACGACTCTCGGCGACGCCGACCCGAAACTCAAATGCCCCGTATGCGGCAGTCCGATGATCGTCAAGCTCGGCCGTGGCGGCAAATTCCTTTCGTGTTCACGATATCCCGATTGCAAAGGCATGCTCATGCTTGACGGAGTCGAAATGCCGAAAGATAAAATTATTGGAATATATCCAGAAACCAGCGAAGAAATCACGCTCAAGACAGGCAAGTTTGGTCCGTACGTCCAAGTCGGAGAAAAAACAAAAGAAGTAAAATATCCGAAACGCGCGAGCGTGCCCGCCGACAAAGTCGCGACTCTCACGCTTCCCGAAGCATTGCACTTGCTTTCCCTTCCGCGCATTCTCGGCAAAAATCCCGAAACGGGAAAAGAAATTTCAGCGAACAAGGGCCGTTTTGGTCCCTATATCGTCGAGGACGGCGATTTCCGTTCGCTCAAGACGGACGACGTCTATACGATT
The DNA here is from genome assembly GCA_964476815.1 of uncultured Candidatus Saccharibacteria bacterium. GTDB lineage: Bacteria > Patescibacteriota > Minisyncoccia > Phycocordibacterales > UBA6065 > DATKHE01. The sequence goes on along the minus strand of CAYZCB010000038.1, from coordinate 2,855 downwards.
ACTCTCGAGCGCGCTCTAGAAATTTTGAAAGAACCGAAAAAGAAACGCGGTTTCGCTAGAAAGAAGAAGGAATAAAAAAAACCGCTACGTTTTCACGCAGCGGCAGTAAAATGAAGAGTTGTTCAATGAACAAACGGAGACGCTCGACAGCCAAGATTGCGAACGACGCGTCGGTGCAAAGAACAGCTCTGTCTCTTATCACTTTCTGCTATCAGGCCGATAAGTGACCTGCGATTGGTAACCCTTCAAATTTGAAGGGCGCTTTTTTCCTGACAACTCTGTCTGGTAACCCTCCGAATTCGAAGGGTGATTTCTAGGGAGCTTATTTTACGGCCTGGATCCGCACCCTAGACTGCGAGTGTTTTTGCGATACAGAACAGACGATTGCGCAATGTCTACCAGGGTTCCTTTTCCAGATTATGCGATACGCCAAAGGTCTCTTGGCTTACCGAGAGTGTATCCACGAATCTGTCGCAAAACCACTACCAGAAAGACTATCAAAAATAAACCTGCGCTACAAACTGAAATTTTTCAAAGAATACAAATCATCTGATTCGTCGTCGGCTTTTTTCTCGACAGGCGTGCGGTCATCAAGAGATACGACAGGTGTCTCAGTCGGAATAGGCTCCGACTCGTTTGTGCGCTTCGCTAAGACTACGCTCTCGCCGGAACCTATTCCTCCTTCGACACGAACCGCTTCTTCGGAGGCGGTTTTCGCCTTTGTCATCATATTCAAAATCGAATGTAAATCTTCTTCAGAGAAGAAATCAATCATGATTTTCCCGCCGTCTTTTCTCTGTTCGACGTGGACACGCGTGCCGAGAGCCTGACTTATTTTTTCCTCCATTTCGGCGATTTCCTGGTCGAAAATTTTCTCCGGTCGGCGAGCTCGGTCGACGGCAATGCGTCGCGCCATGAGTTCCGCCTCGCGCACGGTCACGCGCTTGTGGATGATTTCCTTGAACAACACTTCCTGCTCTTCTTTCCTCGTGTCGAGCATAAGAAGCGGTCGTGTGTGACCTTCGGAAATTTTGCCTTCGGAGAGAGCCGAGAGGATTTCTTCCGGCAAAGTCAAGATGCGCAGGGAGTTGCTCACGTATTCGCGGCTCCTACCGATGCGCGCGGCGATTTCCGTGTGCTTCAGTCCAAACTCTTTGGCGAGACGCTCAAACCCGCGAGCTCGGTCAACGGGATTTAAATCTTCGCGTTGAATATTTTCGATAATAGCGAGCTCAAGTTTGAGCCGCGCGTCGTCGGCGTCGGTGCGGATGATTGCCGGCAATGTCGGCACGCCGACAAGCTTTGCCGCGCGAAGTCTGCGCTCGCCGGAAATGAGCTCGTATTCGACGGCAAAGCCGCCTTCTTCCTTCGGCACTTCTTTGCGCGTCACGACGAGCGGTTGGAGGACGCCGTACATTCTGATGGATTCCGCGAGCGTCCGCAGAGCCGCTTCGTCGAATTCGCGACGCGGCTGATACGGGTTCGGTTTTATTTTTTCCGTCTCAATCCAGAAAATCGAGTCACCCATGATGTTGGACATGAAAATATTTTAACATATAATCGAACGTATTCATGCCGGAGTGGTGGAATGGCAGACACGCACGACTCAAAATCGTGTACCGCAAGGTGTGAGGGTTCAAGTCCCTCCTCCGGCACCACACAAAATATATGCTTTACACGCGAAAAGGAGACGACGGTACGACAAAGACTTTTGGCTGCGACCAAAGGATATCGAAGAGTTCCGCCATGGCGGAAGCTTTGGGCTCGCTCGACGAGACGAATTCATATCTTGGCCTCTGTAAAGTCGCGGCGGGCAAATCGAAATTCAAGCTCTGCGATAAGAAATTTTCGGATATTGTCCAAGGTGTTCAGGAAAACCTTTTCATCGTCCAAGCCGAAGTCGCCGGAGCAAAGAAAACGATTTCGGCGGAGAAAATAACGGAAATCGAAACGTTCATAGACGCTGCGGAGAAAGAATTGCCACCGATAAAAACATTTTTCATTTCCGGCGGTACAGAACTCGCGGCGCTTTTCGACGTGGCGCGGACTATTTCCCGCCGAGCGGAACGACGCGTCGTCTTTGTCCGCGACGAGGGTATGGTCAAAATAAGCAAAGATACGGCTTCGTATTTAAATCGCCTTTCTTCCCTTCTCTACGCTCTCGCGCGGCTTACGAATCACAAATCCGAAATCAAAGAAAAAGCGCCGTCATATGAATAAACCTCTTCCGAAAGTAGTCGTCGTCCTTGGAGAGACGGCGACAGGTAAAAGCGACCTGGCTGTAAAGCTTGCACGGAAATTCGGCGGCGAGATAATCTCCGCCGATTCGCGGCAGATCTATCGCGGACTTGATATTGGTTCGGGAAAAATCAAAAAAAACGAGATGAAAGGCGTCAGGCATTACCTCTTGGATATTGCCGACCCGAGAAAGAAAAGATACACGGCCGCGGATTTCGCGTCCGCCGCGAAATCCGCGGCAGCGACCATCCTCTCTCGCGGCAAGCTCCCCATCGTCTGCGGCGGCACTGGATTTTACATAGAAAACTTTCTCCAAGATGGAGGACTTCCCGACGTGCCCCCCAACGATAAGCTCCGCGCGAAATTGAAAAAATTGGGCGCCGAAGTTTTGTTTGCAAAACTTCGGCGCCTCGATCCTATTCGCGCCAAAAATATCGACCCGAGAAATAAAGTCCGCGTCATTCGGGCAATCGAAATCGCCACTGCACTCGGCTATGTTCCGAAACAAAAAACGAAAATCAATTACCGGACGCTTTCAATCGGTCTCACCCTTCCGCCGGAAAAAATAAGAGAGAAAATCCACGCTCGCCTGATGAAAAGGATGCAAGGTGACGCAT
>CAYZCB010000037.1:0-5182 GCA_964476815.1 uncultured Candidatus Saccharibacteria bacterium | reverse complement strand
TGTAGAAGTCGTCGTGGAAACTTGATTTTGATTAGCAGGATTTAAATTGATAGAAACAGTCGGGACTTGAGTTCCAGTCGTTGGCTGTGATGCTGAAACCGTTGTGGTCTGCACAGAAGAATTTCTGGAATAAAAATATATTCCGCCAATGATAATCAAAATAACAATTAGAATTAAAACCCAAACAACCGCCGAACCTTTTTGATTTTTCATATTTAAAATAATAACATTAATAATTACGCTCCTCTTTGTTCCGGCTGGCCGGAGGAGAGACGTTCGTATTCGCGGCGATATTTTCCTATCATATCGAGCACTTGCGCGTTGGTAACTTCTTTGCGAAGCAGGTCAATGGCGTGCATCGCGTCGTAAATATCGTTCTTCGTATTGAGTTTCCAGATGGCATCGCGCCAGAGAATCGCTCGCTCGAAATTTTCTTCATTGGCTGCTTCCTTCATGGCGTTCTTCATAAGCTCAATGAAAGCGTCGTAGACCCAAGGCTCGCCTTTGCCCACAGTGGCATCTTTGAAAGGAATCCGCGCGTGTTCTTTGTAATGACGGTACATTTTTCGGATGTGTCCCGTGCGTTGCCATTCAAAAGCCGTGGCAATGATTTTATGATAAATGCCTTCAGCTTTGAGCAATATATCTTCGGGAATATCTGGAACACTCCTCATGGTATCAAGAAGAAGCCAGGCACCGGATTCAATAACTTCAAGCGACCACCACGGCTTTGCTGACGCCCAAAAAAAATGGTCCGAAGCGAGCGCCACATCAAGCTTTTCGCGCGCCGTTTGAATGTCTCTAGCAGAACCTTTAAAATTCCTCACGGTATTAAGCGCGAGGTGAAAAAGTTCCCATTCCATATTGTGAAGAGCGTTGTTTTTGTCTTGCCAAGTAAGAAATTGTTTACCTTCCTCAATATCCTTTTCAGTCGAAGCCCATGTTGATACGAGCGGAGACACCGTCTGGTGTTTTTCAATCTGGTCCGGCAACTCCGAAAGAAACACGTGTTCAAAATCTTCCGAAACTAAAAGTCCAGTTAAAAGTTTTTGCAGTCCGGGACGATGATGGCCAAAAGTTTCTCCATCCATGCCTGTGACCATATAACCTTTGCGTTTATATTCTTCACCCATAAGCTCGTGAAAATCCTGCTCCCTTCGGACGAGAGCGCTCATAATCAGGTTTGACGGATTTCTTTCCCTGAAAAAAACATTGAGTTTCGTTCCGGCGATGGTATAAATCGTATTCGTGTCTACTTGGTTCATTCTCCCGTTGAAAGCTATCTCATCGATTATGACCCATTTGTAACCCATAGATTCCAAAATGGGAGCGAGAAATGGCGCGTAAGCCATCTCTGGAGGAAAAAAACCGGTCGGTTTGTAGACGGAGCCGAAAATTTTTTTATTCGTTTCTCTATTGAGGGTAATTTGTCTCCTGACTTCAAATTCATCCAAAAACGGCAACAGAGGATGATATTTCGCCGTGTCGGTAAACTCGATCTGTCCTCGCGAAGCAACCAGTTTTATGTCGTCAATGATGTCTTGATAGCCTCTCTCTACAAACTGCTCGGCGAGAATGGCGTTGATGTTGAGAGTAATCCGTGTTTTCGGATTATCTTTCAAGGATTTAAACAAAGGCCGATAGCTTTCGTTCACGACTCTATCAAAGATGTCGTCCATCTGGTTGGCTGGCTGATAGATATGTAAGAAATTTGCCCAGCGCATATATTATTTCGTTTTTCGCGCCATCGCTTCGTTAAAAAACTTTACGTATTTCTCGGCGGAGACGTCCCACGAGAAATCTTTCTCCAAAGCCCGGACAACCATGCTTGTCCAAGCTTTCTTGTCGCGAAACGTCTCATAGGCGCGGACGACGGCGATAAGAAACGACATCGAATCAAATTTTTCGAAGACAAATCCCGTGCCGATTTCGTGAGACGGGTCGTAATCATCCACGCTATCGGCGAGGCCACCGGTTTTCCTGACAATCGGTATTGTGCCCATTCTCATGGCTTCCATTTGTGTCAGTCCGCAAGGTTCAAACCGCGACGGCATAATGAAAGCGTCGGCGCCGGCGAAAACGGGATGGGGCAGAACGGGGTCAAATTGCAAATGCGCCGCCACGCGGCCGTGATGTTTTGCCGCGAGGTCTTGAAAATAGCCCATGAGGTCGGTCTCACCGTCGCCGACAACGACGAGCTGAACAGGAAGCTCGCGGAGAAGCGTGTCCATAACATTTGGCAAAAGGTCGAAACCTTTTTGTTTCGTCAGACGGGAAACAATGGCAAGGACGAAAACGTCTTTGTCGTCGGCGAGACCGAAACGTTCCTGCAAAGCCGACTTGTTTTTCGCGCGTTCGAGAATGTGTTCGACATCATACTTCGCGGCAATGGCGGAATCGGTTGCGGGATTCCAGACTTCGTAATCGATGCCGTTTAAAATTCCCGCGAGCACGCTTCTGCGTTCGCGGAGCAGATCTTCGAGAAGTTCGCCGTACTCTTTCGTCAGAATTTCTTTGGCGTAATTCGGCGAGACGGTATTGATGGCGTCAGCGTGCATAATGCCACGGCGCATCGGATTGATTTTCACCATCCTCCCGTCGCCGACGATGGGAGGAATCGGCGATTTGCCGTCGTCGTTGTCCATTTCTGAAACGAACCTATGGTCGAACATCGCCTGAAAATAAAGATTATGAATGGAGAAAACGGAAACGATTTTCGAAATGATCGGATCGTCTTTGTACAAAGTCTTCATATAGTTGGGCACGAGTCCGGTCTGCCAATCTGACGAGACGATAATGTCCGGCTTCCAATCGCTCCAATAGCTTATGTACTCCAAGACACCGCGGGAGAGAAGCGCCCAGCGGATGGTGTCGTCGCTGTAGCCGTAGACGTTTGTGCGCAATTCGAAATATTCCATATTTTCGAGAAAATACGTCGTGACCGGACTTTTCGGGTCTTTTTTGTTTTCATCCCGACGCTTAACATTACAGATTAAATGTTTGGGGTCGTTGTTTTCGCTTCCGGTCGGCACTTGCAGTCCCCTCTTATCCATTTTCAAATTGTTTTTTTGGTCGTCAATAAACACGTACCGCGGCATAAAAACGCGCGCGTCGTGACCGAGGCGCGAGAGAGCTTTGGGCAGAGAATACATCACCGACGCGAGGCCGCCGACGGCGGCAAAAGGCGCGGCTTCGGCCGCGACGAAGAGAATTTTCAGCTTACCGGCAGACGAGTGCTTGAAGAGATTCATTGGCATAAGTTTAACACGAAATTATTTTAAAAGAGATAGATTTTTTTGCGGTAATCGGCGAGCATTCTCTCGGCGCCAAAACCCGTTTCGACTATGGCAATCGTTTTTCTCATCCGTGCCGCCCAGGTCGTCCTCGCGTTCCAAAATTCGGGCACAATGTCGTTTTCCAAAAAAGAGTAGAGCGAGTCGGCCGTTTTTTCCTCCGAAAGGACCCAGCCCGCGCCGGCCCAATCGACTTCGTCCATCCAACCGTCAGAAATGGAACACATAAGCGCACCATTTAACGCCGCCTTCATGCCGCTTGTGCCGCAAGCTTCTTTGCCGCGCTCGGGCGTGTTGACCCAGACGTCGGCGCCGGCGACGAGCCGAGACGCGATGTCGAGAGAATAATCCGGAATGTACGCGAGGAAGCCCTTGAGTTCTTTTGCCGCGAGTTCGCGGATTATTTCCACGTCTTTTTGTCCCTCTTCATCCGTCGAATATGCTTTGCCGGAAATGATTATTTGCGCCGGATATTTTTCGTTACATAAAATATTTTTCAGCCGGGCGACATCCGAAAAAAGAAGTCTCGGACGTTTGTATGCCACGAGACGGCGCGCCCAGACAAGCGTGAGAGCTTTCGGGTCGAGCGCGACACCGGTTTTTTCGTTCACGAACGCGACAAGTGTCGCGCGCGCCGACGATTTCGTTTTGAAAAGAGCGTCATCGGAAGTGTCGAGTGCGTTTATGAATCGCCAACGGTCTTTGAAAATGCCGTTCGTAACGTATGCGAAATCGCTCGAGGGATGAAGAATTTTTTCTTGTTCCATATGAAGCCGGCTGACGGCGTTTCGCCGCGACGACATTTTGATACCGAATCTCGTTGTCGAAAAAAGGTCTTCGTCTTTTTCATATGCTCCGATTTTGAAAATTTCTTTTTGGTCGAGCATGTGGGCCGAACAGAAACGCGCCGCGTGGTCGAAAAATTCGCTTGAGGAAATATAGAGTCCGGCGTCGGAAAATATCGTGTGCTTGGAAAAAACAATCTTGCCACGCGCCACTTCGACGGCTTTCGAAAAAGAGTCGGAGGTTTTCATCTCGAGAGCGATAATCCCGAGCGCTGCAAGAGACGTGTGACCTTCGTTCAAATGGTATATTCTCGGCGAAATACCGAGACGAGAAAGAACTTCTGGGCCGGCGCAACCCAAAATCAACTGTTGTTTAATTCTCATATACAAATGAGGATCGTAGAGCGTTTTGCAAATCAGACGGTCTTCGGAAGAATTCTCCGCGCAATCGGTATCAAGCAAAATCGCCGCCGTGTTTGGACCAAACTGTTTCGTCCAAGCACAGACGCTTATCTCCCTCTTTTCCATCGGCACTGAAATGATAAGAGGTTTTCCCGAAGCATCGGAGACTTTCTCATAACTGTCTTTGCCGGCGTCGAACCCGTCGTATTTTAGACTGACGAGAATGAAAGGAAAATTTTCTTTCGCCGCTTCGAGAAGATAATCGCCGGCAAGGACGCCGAGCCCGCCGGCATAGGTCGGCGCGCCGGATGAAAGGGCGTATTCGGCGACAAAATAAGCCACGGGCGATTTTGGAAAATTATTTTTCATTTTGTTTCAAAAATTCGAGAATTATTTTCTTTGTTTCTTCGGGGCCAGACGTGGCGAGGATGTCAACACCCGACGCTTTTGCCGCTTCGTCGTTGCCACCTTTGTACAAAGCGTCGCCGACAAAGAGAGCTTCGGAGAGGTCCGCGCCGACGTGTTCGAGAAGTTTTTTCACACCAAACGCTTTGTCGACGCCACGAGGCGTAATGTCTATGGAACTCAATCCGCCCATATGAAAAGAAAGTTCCGAAAAAAGCGGCGCGATTTTGGCGATAAAATCGCGCCGCTTTTTTTCATCAGGATCATATTTCTTTTTTTCTTCAAGCGGCGCTTCGA
>CAYZCB010000036.1:0-5188 GCA_964476815.1 uncultured Candidatus Saccharibacteria bacterium | reverse complement strand
CGGATGTCGAACAAATCCCGATACGAAAAGGTTTCGGCGAGGGACTCGTCATTGCTGGCGAAGCTGACGAGCGCGTCGTGGGTCTTTGCGCCGACCTGACCGAATCGACGCAAATGAATATGTTCCGAGATAAATTTCCGAAACGTTTTGTCGAAGTCGGCGTCGCCGAACAAAACCTCGCCACGGTCGCAAGCGGCATGGCGGCGATGGGCAAGATTCCGTTCATAAGCTCGTACGGCACTTTTTCTCCCGGAAGAAATTGGGAGCAAATCAGGACGACGATTTGCTTCAATAATGTGCCGGTCAAAATCGCGGGCAATCACACCGGTGTCTCCGTCGGTCCGGACGGCGGCACGCATCAAGCGACTGAAGATATCGCCATCGCGCGCGTGTTGCCGAGAATGGTCGTGATTTCGCCTTGCGATGCATTGGAAGCCAAGAGGGCTACGATTGCCGCGGCACAGACGGACACCCCCGTCTACATTCGTCTTGCTCGCGAGAAAACTCCAGTGATGACGACAAACGAAACGCCATTTGAAATAGGCAAAGCACAAATTTTCTACGACCCGCCGGCAGGGAAGCCGGATGTTGCGATAGTCGCCACGGGCGCGCTTCTCCACAGAGCTCTCATCGTCGCTCGCGATTTGGAAAAAGAAAAAATAGGAGTCAGAGTCATAAATCTTTCGACAATTAAACCTTTGGATGAAAAAACTATCTTAAGAGCGGCGAAAGATGCAAAAGCAATCGTGACTGTAGAGGAACACCAAATCGCCAGCGGAATGGGAAGCGCCGTTGCCGAATTCCTATCGTCAGTCTATCCTGTGCCGATAGAACGCATCGGCGTACGCGACCAGTTTGGACAATCAGGTACACCAGAAGAACTCATCGAGCACTATGGTATGGGCGTCTCGCACATAAAAGAAGCGGTAAAGAAAGTTTTGAAGAGGAAAGTCTAGGGCAGCGGTTCCTGTTTGCGGCCGCTAAGAGCATCGGAAAGAGTTTCGCGGTCGATATATTCAATTTCGGCGCCGGTAGAGAGGCCGCGGCCGAGCGTTGAGACTTTGATGCCGTGCTTTTTGACCGATTCGCGAATAGCGTCTTCGATGGTCGCTCGTGTGTTGTCGCCTTCGGGATTGAGACTGACCGCAATAATTATTTCTTTCAAAATTTTTCCGTCTTTATTTATGCGAGAAACCAATTCTTTCGTCCGAAGCGGAATCTGTTTCTTGGCGGAGAAAGCCGCCGTGCCGCCCAAAATAAAATAAAGTCCTTTGTAGAGATTTGTATTTTCGATACTTTCAAAATCCACGTCGCGAGGAAGAATCATAAGTAGGGAATGGTCGCGACCGCTACCGGCGCAAATGCCGCAGGCATTTGCGCCGCGTTTGGCTTCGAAAAAACGAAAGCACACCGAGCATTGTTTGACGTTCTCCGCCAGAAATTCGATTTCCTTCGTGAAGTCTTCGCGGAACATCTTATTCTTGTGCAAAAGAAAATAGACAAAGCGCTCGGCTTGGCGCGGGCCGATGCCGGGGAATTCGCGAAACATTTCTTTGAGCTTTTCGAGCGAATCGGACATATTAATTTTCCACTTGCGTGAACTCGCCGAAATCGGCTTTCTCAATCGGAATAAACGACGACTTGTCTTTGTCGAACGAAAGCTGAATCCTGCCGGTCGGACCGTTACGATGTTTCTCGACGAGAATTTCCGTCGTGATAAAACTTTTCCCGCGATTTTCTTCGCTGTATTTGTCTTCCTGGTGGATAAACATCACGATGTCCGCGTCTTGCTCAATCGAACCGGAATCGCGCAAGTCGGAGAGGCGAGGGCGGCCGCCGCGGCTTTCGACGGCGCGCGAAAGTTGCGACAACGCTAGCACGGGAATGTTGAATTCCTTTGCCATCTGTTTGAGCGAGCGGGAAATTTCGGTGATTTGCTGGACGAGATTGTCGTTTTTGACGTTCGTCGGCATCATAAGCTGAAGATAATCGACGATGACGAGGCCGAGCTTGCCTTCGCGTTGGAGTCTACGAGCGACGGCGCGCATTTTGACGATGCTGTTGCTGCTTTGGTCGTCAATATAAATCGGAGCTTCGGATAAAGCGGCGAGACCGTCACGGACGATGCTTAGGTCCTTGTCGATATTTAATTTACCGGTGCGGAGTTTGAAGGCGTTGACGCGGGCTTCGGCGGCAAGCATACGGTCCACGAGTTGCGGCACGGCCATTTCGAGAGAAAAAATACACACGGGAATCTTGCCGCGCACGGCGACGTTGCGAGCGATATCGAGGGCAAGCGACGTCTTGCCCATCGATGGGCGAGCGGCGAGAATGATAAGGTCGGAGGGCTGAAGACCGGAGAGGAGATTGTCGATATCCTTGAAACCGGTCGCTATGCCGCGCAAGGCGCCCTCGTTGTTATGAATATGGTCAAGACGTTCCCAGGCTTCGACCAAAGCGTCTTTGAGGTTGACGATTTTGTTCTGTGGCACCATCGCCGATACGTCGTGGATGATTTTGTTCGCCGCGTCGACAATCTCATCGACGTTGTTCTCTTCGCCCTCGCCGACGTCTTTTATCATTTCTCCGGCTTCAATCATTCTGCGCATCAAAGCTTTCTTGTGGACGATGTCGGCGTAATTCCTGACGTTTGACGTCGACGGCACGGCACTGACGAGTTCGCCGAGATACGCCGAACCGCCGACGGCTTCAAGGTTTCCTCTCTCCGAAAGCAGGTTTGAAAGCGAAAGCAAATCTATCGGTTCGTTTTTGTTCGAAAGTTCGAAGAGAGCGTCCCAAATGATTTTGTGTTTGTTCGCATAGAAAACCGCGCCGCTCGCGATGTCGACGATGTCGTGAATCGTGTCCGGTTTGATGATGACCGCGCCGAGAAGGGCGCGCTCAGCTTCGAGAGATTGCGGCGGTGCCTTGAGAAAAGCGTCTTTTGTTTTGTCTGCCATGCATTCATTCTACGCATCTATCGTTGGCACGCAAAGCCGAAAATGGAACAAGAAAGTGAATATGGTGGGGATTAAAATTTCGGCTGAACACGAGAGCTTTTTTCGGAATCCAGAACATCAAAACCGAGTTTTTCGATTTGTCCGCGGATTAGGTCGGACTTCTTCCAGTCCTTTGCGGCGCGCGCTAAAGCGCGCGCCGCGACCAAATCCGAGACTTCTTTCGGAATCTTTTCGGCAAGAGCAAACAGATCCAGGCCGAGGATTTCGTCCGCCGATTTTATAAAAGCGAGTTTTTCTTTCGCATCGGCATTACTTTCAAGCATTTTCCAAACTTCAGCGATAAGTTTCGGCGTATCCAAATCATCCGAGGCGAAGGAAATCGCTTCGCCGGCGGAACTGGCAACTGCTTCACTTGTGCGCTTCGCTAAGACTACGCGTTCAGCATTTACCAGTTCCGCCGTCTTCGCCTTTAATCTTTTGAATGCATTCGCCGCATTGTCCAAAGCTTCGAAACTGAAATTAATTTGCGCCGAATACCTCGCGGTCAAAAGAAAATATCGGTAGGCGAGAGGGGAGTAACCTTTTTCGACGAGCGAAGAGAGCGTCATAAAATTGTCGGCGGATTTCGCCATCTTGCCGCTGTCGATAGTAACGAAAGCGTTGTGCATCCAATAGCGCGCGAACGTTTTGCCCGTCGCGTGTTCGGATTGGGCGATTTCGTTGTTGTGATGGACGGGAATATGGTCGATGCCGCCCGTGTGAATGTCGAAAGTCTCGCCGAGATATTTCATCGACATCGCCGAACATTCGATGTGCCAGCCGGGATAACCGACACCATATGGACTTTCAAAACCCATATGACCGTCCTTGGAAAATTTCCACAAAGCGAAATCGCGCGAGCTTTTCTTTTCGCCGTCGCCGACGCGCGCGCGGATGTCGTCGAGTGGCGTGAGACCTCCGAGCTTGCCGTAATCGTTTATTCTCGAAGTATCAAAATACAGTCCGTCCGCCGTCTTGTAGACGAGACCGTTTTCGTCGAGTCTTTGAATAAGTTTTTCCTCATCTTTGAGATGGTCGCTCGCACGCGGGAATTTCGTGCCCGTGGTCTCAATATTGAGAAGTTTCAGATCTTCCTTGAAAGCCGCTTCGTATTTGTCGGCGAGCTTTGAAAGTCCATCGAGAGTCATGGGCAAGCCTTCGCGTTTGAGACCTTTGACCATTTTGTCGTCGCCCGAGTCCGCATCGGAGGAGAGGTGTCCGATGTCGGTGATGTTTATGACTTGTTTGACTTTGTATCCCGCCGCTTCAAACGTCCGTCTCAAAACATCGGCAAAGACGTATGCCCGCAGATTGCCGATGTGGGCAAAATTGTAGACCGTCGGGCCGCAGTGATACATTCCGACCTCGTCGTTTTTTAGCGGCACGAACCTTTCTTTCTTTTTCGAAAGAGTATTGAAAAGAAAGATGTCCGGTTTTGATTTCATGAGACGTTTAGAGCCATTCTTTTTTCGAAAAATACCAGAGCATCGTGGCGCCGATGGCAATAAGTCCGCCGAGAATCACCCAGAAATCGTTCGGCGTGCCGATGACAGCGCGGGCGATGTTGTCGATGGCGAAAAGTCCGAGGAAAATCTGCATCACCGCCGTGATAAAAAGAATGACCGTGAGGATTTTGATGATTTCGTTTTGCTTGTTACTGAGAAGCGAGTCGTTCGTGTCGCGCAGTTCGTCGAGAGATTCCTTGTAACCCGTGACGAGTCGGCGCACTTGGGCGTATTCTTTCTGAATCAATCCCGCTTCGTATTCGTAGCCGTTGCCGAAAAAGGCAACGGAGGCGATACGATAGGAGGCGAGAATGTCTTCGTGAAGTTCGGTCGCGTGTTGAAAGGTCAAAAGCTCGCGGGACAGTTTCGAAAGCTCGCGCACCATTTCGCGCTCCTTGCCGGCGAACATTTTCTCTTCGATATCGACGAGCATGTCGCCCGCGACCGCGAGCTCGTCGTGAAGCGAGAGATAAATCTCGCGCATCATCCAATAAAAGAGCGAGCCGGCGTGGACGACTTCCGTCTGACGTCTTTCGAGGATTTCCGAAACTTCGAACATTTTCGAAAACTTGTGCAAAGCGTCGATCGAGTCGTAGCGCGCCGAAATGATGAAATCTTTACCGATAAGAAAATCGATTTCTTGGACTTTTTCGCGGTGCGTGTGTTTCCACGCCGGAAAATGGA
>CAYZCB010000035.1:0-5239 GCA_964476815.1 uncultured Candidatus Saccharibacteria bacterium | reverse complement strand
TAATCAGCAGTACGGCAAGTTCGGACCCGAATAGTCCGGATAGGCTAAGCTGGTTATGCTATGCAAGTTAAGCCCGAGTCGTGGCGCTGGTGGGTGTCACGGGACACCCACCAGCCGCCGCCTCTCCCTGTTCTTTCTTTTTTTGCTAGGAATTCACACAAGACGTCCGCACCAATCTGGAGCGGCGTTTTTTTATTTATCAAAATTAGTTTTGATTCGCAACCATCATGGCCTTTTCCGGGCCGTCAGTCGTCGCGAGCGTGAGAACTTCGACGGCTTTTTTTGTTATTTTTTTGAATTCGTCTTCTTCCTTCGGTTTCCACTCCGCGACAATAAAATCGGTTACCAAAGCGTCGCCGGAAGGTTTCTTTATTTTCCCGGACGCGGTCGCCGACGATATGCCGACGCGCAGGCGCCAAAAAGCTTCCGTTTTGACAGCGCGCATCACACTCTCGACGCCTTTGTGACCACCGGAACTTTTATTGAAAGATATCTTCATTCTGCCGAGCGGCAAGTCAAGGTCGTCGTGGACGACGAGAAGATTTTTCGCCGCTTTGATGCTTTTGACGAATTTGCCCACAGCAGCGCCGGATTTGTTCATGAATGTGTCCGGCAAGACGAGCGTCACTTTTGTTTTGCCTCCGCCAGCTAGCGGATTTCCTTGCGCAATATCGGCATTCGTTTTTTTGTCGAACTCAAACTCGGCGTCGATTTTTTTCGCGAAAGCGGCGACGATGATGCGTCCGGTGTTGTGCCGAGTGTTTTCGTATTCAACTCCCGGATTTCCAAGTCCGATGATTATCATAAAAAAATCATATCACAAAATAAAATCACGTATTTTTTCGCTTGTACGCTTCGCTCCGACTTACGCGCTCAAAAATACATGATTTTATTTTGTTTATTTAAGCTTTCGTGTATAATGACGCCCATGGAAAATCCTCCGAAGCCGAAGAAAGTCTTCGCGTTCATTAAAGAAATCCTCATCTATGCCGTCATAGCCATTGTCGTCGTCGTACCGATTCGCATCTGGATCGCCCAACCGTTCGTCGTTTCCGGTGATTCCATGGACACGACGTTTCAAAATGGCCAATATCTCATCATTAACGAACTTTCCTACGAACTGGGATCCCCGTCTCGCGGCGACGTTATGATATTCAAATATCCGCTCGACCCGAAAGAATATTTTATCAAGCGCGTCATCGGCCTTCCGGGCGAGACTGTCAATATCCACGAAAACGTTGTGTCGGTAACGCCCGTCGGCACGACAACTCCTTTCGTTCTTTCCGAACCATATATCCAAGGAGGAACATTCGGAGACGAGACGGTTACTCTCGATGCCGGAGAATATTTCGTCATGGGCGATAACAGAGCAGTCAGTTCGGACTCGCGCATTTGGGGTCCGGTGCCGACAGCCGATATCGTCGGCACGCCGCTTCTGCGTCTCTTACCTCTTTCGAGTATCGCGTTCCATCCCGGTGACGTTCATTTTAGCGAATAAACCATGAGCGATTCACAAAAAGAAAAGAGAAAAAATCTCTCCGATTTGACGGCACTGTCGCACCTATCGACCGGACACGAAGTCGGTCTCTATTACGGATTTACGCCGATTAACACCCCGTCCATCACGAGCACCGACACAGCCGCGGCGAAAAAGATTTCTGAAGGCGAAATCGTCGTCGACAACGCCGGTCACGACGGCGGCGCGCGGGTGAAACTCGAAGAAAAAGTCGCGCTTGTTCGGCTTTATGAAGAAAACAATTTGTTCCGTGAACCCCAACCGGTGCTCGTATCGACATCGCAACCGTTTAAAAACGACCGAACAAAAATCAATCCGAAAGAATCGCATCACTCATTCGACATTCTCGGCACGAACCGCCCCATTGCCGAAGCCATTCTCATTGAGACGGCTTTGGCGCTTTTGTCGAAAAACGGCGGCGAGGAACTTCATCTCGAAATCAACTCCATCGGCGACAAAGACAGCGCGGCGCGATTCGGCCGAGAACTGACGGCTTTTTATCGTCGCCACTTAAGCGATCTGCCGGCGGCGTGCCGCGAGAAATTCAAAAAAGATCCGTTTTCGCTTCTCGGTTGCACGCACGAAAAATGCGCCGAACTCTCGCTTGAATGTCCGAAAGCCATCAATTTCCTCTCCGAAGACAGCCGGGCGCGGTTCAAAGAAATACTCGAGTTTGTCGAATCGCTTTCCATTCCCTACGAAATAAAAAACAATCTCGTGGCGAACCGCGACTATTGTTCGGAAACCGTTTTCGAAATTAGGACGGCAAATCCCAAAGACCATCCGCTTGCCGTCGGCGTCCGTTACGATACGTTGTCGAAAAAACTCGGCGGGAAACATGAAGTCGCGGCGGCCGGCGTCAGTGTCTGCTTTCCGACGAAAGAACGCCACGTTCTGACACAAGTCAAAGCCAAGAAACTTAGTAATCCCAATATTTGTTTTATGCAACTCGGCTACGAAGCGAAACTCAAAGCTCTCGCCGTCATCGAAACACTCCGCAAAGCCGGCATCCCCGTCTCGCACGCTTTGGCCCGCGACAAAATGGCGGGACAAGTCTCGCTCGCCGAACATTTGAAATCTCCGTGGATTATCATTATGGGTAAAAAAGAAGCGATGGAAGATTCCGTCATTGTGAGAAACAACGCCACTCGCGCCCAAGAAACAATTTTCATTAAAGATTTGGCGAGGCACATCAAAAAGCACAGAATCGCCTAAATCAAAGGGTTTTGACTTTTTTCCGCATATCATTTAGACTTGGTAACCTATGGCAACAAACGTGGAAGTCACGAAAAACGCGACGGAGAACGCATTGTCAGTGCTTCGCCGATTTACCAAAAGAGTCCAAGGCTCCGGCGTCCTCCCGCGCGTCCGCTCAATCCGCTACAATGTCCGCACCCAGTCGCATTTCAAAGTCAAAAGAAGCCGTCTCACCCTAAACGAACGCGCCGAAACGAAAGCTACCCTCATTAAGCTCGGTAAATTGAAACCTGAAGAAAGAAAAGGACGCGGTCGTAAGTAAATACTCATGAAAAAAGGCGACATCTTCTCGCTTGTGCGCAAAGCTTCGACTACGCGCTCGAAGATGCCGCCTCTTTTTCATTCGATAAAAAAGGTTGCTCTCGGAAAAGAGTATGACCTCTCTTTTTCGTTCGTCGGTCCGAAGAAAATGCGGGAGATAAACAAGACGTACCGCGGCAAAGATTATGCCACGGACATTTTGAGTTTCGAACTTGAAAAGAACGCCGGGGAGATTTTCATATGCAAAACGGCGGCGCGCGAAAAGGCACGCCTTTTCGCGCGCCCGTTTCAAAACTACCTCGCCTACCTCTTTATCCACGGTCTCTGTCATTTGAAAGGAATGCAACATGGGGCTACAATGGAAAGACAAGAGCAAAAAATCCGAAAACAATTCGGCGTTTGAGCTTTCCACACAATGTCACGAACCATCGCCACAGGCATCGATATTGGAACATACCAAGTCAAAATCGTCGTGGCTGAAATGGATTCTTCGAGTCAGACAAAAAAACCTCGTGTCATCGGCACGGGTTACGCCGAGAGCCGGGGACTTCGCCACGGCTACATCGTCAATTCCATCGAAGTCGCGCGAAGTGCACGGAAAGCACTCGAGCAAGCGGAACGCTCGAGCGGTATGAAAATCAAAACGGCGTATCTTTCCGTTGGCGGCATAGGACTTCAAAGCGCGATGGGCTCGGCTTCGGTCACTATATCGCGCGCCGACGGTGTCGTTACCGAGACAGACATTTCCAAAGCACTTCTCGCGGCCGAGCAGCTTTTACCGGCGTCGGAGAAAAGCAACCGCCGCATCATCCATACCATTCCGATTTCATACGTCATTGACGGCGAGCAGGTCTTCGGCGAGCCAAAAGGCATGAAAGGCAAACGTTTGGAAGTACACGTCCTCTTTATCACCTGCCTCGAAAGGCACTTAAACGACCTCGTGGAAGTCATAAACGACCTCGGCGTGGAAATCCTCGACATCGTCGCCTCACCTATCGCCGCGTCGCTTGTCACTCTTTCTAAGGCGCAGAAAGTCGCCGGCGCCGTTCTCGCCAACATCGGCTCGGAGACGGTCTCGGTCGTCGTCTATGAAGACAACATTCCGATTTCACTCGCTGTTTTCCCCATCGGTTCGACGGACATCACTCACGGCATCGCTTTGGGACTCCGCATTCCGATTGAAGAAGCCGAGAGCGTGAAAAAAGGCATCGCCATTTCCGACGAGTATCCGAAAAAGAAAATCGAAGATATTATCTCCTCGCGCGTCGCCGATATTCTGGATCTTATTGAAGCCCATTTGAAAAAAATCGGCAGAAGCGCCCTTTTGCCCGCAGGCATCGTCATCACTGGAGGCGGTTCGGGCGTTGCCAATCTCGACGACATGGCGAAAGCCGCGCTCAAGCTCCCCTCGCGCGTAGCCCTTTTCGGCGGCAAAGAAGGCGTCAAAGACAGCGCCTGGAGCGTGGCTTACGGGCTCTGTGTTCTCGGGCTGACGGACAACGAAGGAATCAAGGTCAAATCCCCGTCGCCCGGCTCGATACGAAAATGGTTATCCCAGTTTTTGCCTTAATTTTTCGCCGTCTTCAACTCACTTCTCTGTCAAGTATTGCCTTTTTACCCAAGCTTTTATAGTATTTGCCTTACCTAAATCGAAAGGGAAAATTTATATACATTCGTTTAATTTTTAATTCGTATGCCACACGTAACACCGGAAATCGAAACATTCGCTCGCATCAAGGTCGTCGGTCCAGGAGGCTCCGGCAAGAACGCCCTCAACCACATGATCAACTCGAAAGTTCGCGGCGTCGAGTTTATCGCCGTCAACACCGACGCGCAGGATTTGCATCAGAGTCTTTCGAAGAAAAAAATTCACATCGGAAAAAATTTGACCAAGGGTCTCGGTGCCGGAATGAATCCGGACATTGGCCGTCGCGCCGCGGAAGAGACGAAAGAAGAAATTCAGGAAGCCATCAAAGGCGCAGATATGGTTTTCATCGCCTGCGGACTAGGCGGCGGCACGGCATCGGGCGCGGCTTCGATTATCGCCAAAACGGCCAAGGAATTGGGCGCTTTGACGGTCGCCGTCGTGACCAAACCTTTCTCGTTTGAGGGCAAACAGCGAATGAGCATCGCCGACCAGTCGCTCGAACTTCTCAAGAAAGAAGTCGACGCCATCGTCGTGATTCCAAACGACAGACTCCTCGC
>CAYZCB010000034.1:0-5484 GCA_964476815.1 uncultured Candidatus Saccharibacteria bacterium | reverse complement strand
ATACGAAATCGTCGGCAAGACGCGCGACGACGCCGTCGGCGAATGTTTCGACAAGTCGGCGCGCCTTCTCGGACTTCCCTATCCAGGCGGTCCGGAAATTTCGAAATTGGCGGCGGAAGCGCGAAAAGAAAATTTGAAACTCGACATAGAACTTCCTCGCCCGATGCTCGATGCGGACAATCTAGACTTTTCTTTCTCGGGATTGAAAACCGCCGTCCTCTACGCCACAAAAGACCGAAAACTTTCACCTGATGACATTAAAAAGTTTGCCCGTGAAATAGAAGAAGCCATCACAGACGTCCTCATCGGTAAAATGGAAAAAGCCATAGAAAAATATTCGGCTGAATCGCTCGTCGCCGGCGGCGGGGTCATTGCCAACACCTTCATCCGTTCGGCTCTCCAAAAACTCGCTGATTCCTACGACATTCCTCTCTACCTACCGCACACTTCTCACGCGACCGACAATGCTCTGATGATTGCTCTCGCCGCTTATTTCAAAAGAAAAAACATTCACGAAAAAGATTTCGGAGCGGAAGGAAATTTAAGAATTGGATAAAACATTACATTAGTCCCCTTTTTCTTTTGGCTTTAAATCATCAATAGCTTTCTCTGGTTCGCCTTCTTTCACTCTTTTTTCTTTTTCTTCCTTTGCTTTTGCTGCAGCCGCATCTTTTGTACGGAAGCTTTTGAGGTCTTTTTGATACGGCTCTACAGAACATACCTTCGAAAGTCCTGGATGAACTTCACCGTAAACTCTATTAGGCCTATAAGCTGAGATTACCCCACAAATCTTTATATCCTCGGTTTTCGGATCTATGTAAAAAGCCGGTCCACCACTTACCCCATTAATAGCCACGCCATCAACCAAATAGTAATCTTCGTTTTCCAAACAACAACTAACATGGCCAGCGAAAAAACAAAGTTTTCCATACGCAATTGAAGGGAAACCGCACCAGCCAATCTCTACTCCTTGCTTTAGGATTCTGTTCGGATTAATCAATTTGGGATTCTTTGGCTCTAGCGGAAGTAAAGATTTGTTAAAAAGTATAAACGCTAAGTCTTTTTCAGGATAAGGAAAAATTACGCGGTCATCTTCTTTCAAGACTACATACTTACCTGATTTTTCGTGAATAATCTTTATTGACTCTTCCCATTCATCGGCATGATCTATGACGTGATAAGCAGTAGCTATTCCACACATTGGTTGATTTTTTGAATAAAAAATCTGAAAACCCGTTCCATATCCATCTGGAGTTTTTATTTTAAATATTAACGGTTTGATACTCTCTAATGCTTTGTACCAATTTTTTACCATATAAAATTATTTATTCACAATTCTACTACTTCAAATTTATTTTTCTAGTCTCTTTATATCCCTCACGATTTCCGGAAATTTTTCGAGAGAGAAATGACCTTCGTCTGTAAATATTCTTTCCGTTGCTGTCGTAAGAGATTTTTTATATCTTTTCACATCGGCAAATGGCACAACTTTGTCGTCTTTGCTTTGATAGAGGAAAATCTTTCCGCCTTGTTTATCAAATCGTAAAAGTGATACGGGCAAAATCCAATCTTTCGGCAAGTTTTTCCTACCTCTATGAAAATACGGCGCGGCTACGAGAATTGTCGCTCCAATCTTTTTCGGAAACTTTTCCTCAGAAAGATATTTAGCCAAAAATATTCCGCCAAGCGAGTGTCCGATTAATACCACTCCATTTTTAAGATATGGAAATAACTTCCTAAACCAGATTTTCCATTCAATGTATCGAGAGTTTCCGGCATTTGGCATCCTCGGTGCTATTACTTGAAAGCTTTTACCAAGCGTCTGATCGAGTGTGTCTTTCCATCTTTTAGCTCCAAATCTTTCAATATCGATTCTTGTCTCTTTTAAATCATCCAAATACTCTTTGTACGAATTGAAAGAATCTCCGCCATGTATGACTACGACTTGTTTCTTCATAACCCCATTTTAACATAAATAAAAAGCCGCCCTAAACGGACGGCTCGGGAACCATTGTGACGAGTTCTGGCTGTCCCCTCTTGATGCAAAGATTATTTCTGATTTTCTCGACGGCTCTGACTATCCGTTTGGCTATCTCCTCCGCGTTTCTCACATGAGCGTCGATTACGATGAGCGCCGTGTAGTTCGCGTACTTGCTCTTGGCATATTTTGCCCTGAATATTTGCGCGCGCCTCTCCGAACTTTTCACTTGGAGGTAAATCTTGCCGATGTCGGTGTAAACGATGTAGTCGATTCCGTAGTTGAAATCGAGTTTCATCTTCGCGTGCTCGACCGGAAGCCTGAACCATTCGGGGACCAAGTGTTTGGCGTTCTCAAGCGCCCACGGCACTAGGGCCTCGCTCGAAAGTCCTCTGTCGAAATTAATCTTTTCCATCAAGCCTGGGGTAAAAGGCCTTTTCTTCGAGAGCATTTGAGAAAGACATTATACCGTCGCGAAACAAAAAGCAAATGTGATTTTTTGGCTTATTTTTGCTATGATTTTGAGAATGATTCCCGAGAAATACCTCAAACCTTACGACCCGAAAACGACCGAGGACGGCATATATTCAGAGTGGCTCGAAAGCGGATATTTCAATCCGGACAAATTGCCGGCTAGGCACAAGAAGCCTTTTTCCATAGTCTTGCCGCCGCCAAACGTCACGGGAACTCTCCATATGGGACATTCTCTGACGCTTGCCATCGAAGACATCATGGTCCGTTTCAAGAGAATGCAAGGATTTAAAACTCTCTGGATTCCCGGCACCGACCACGCAGCAATCGCCACGCAATCGAAAGTCGAAAGTGAAATTTACAAAAAAGAAGGCAAACGCCGCCACGACCTCGGCCGCGCGGAACTCCTCCGTCGCGTGGAAATATTCGCCAAAGAAAGTCACGACACTATCGTCAATCAAATCAAGAAAATGGGCGCGTCCATCGACTGGAGTCGCGAAGCGTACACCCTCGACGCCAAACGTGAGCTTGCCGTGCGAACGGCGTTCAAGAAAATGTATGACGAGGGACTTATCTATCGCGGCAACCGCATCGTCAATTGGGACCCGAAGGGTCAGACGACTATTTCCGACGACGAAATCGTCTACGTCGAAGGTAAGGGAAAATTCTACACGTTTAAATATTCAAAAGACTTCCCCATTTCCATCGCCACCACGCGACCGGAGACGAAAGTCGGTGACACGGGCGTCGCCGTCCATCCCGACGACCCGCGCTACGCGCAATACGTCGGAAAAGAATACGATATTGATTTTGCCGGAGAGAAAATCCACGTGAAAATCGTTGCAGACAAAGAAGTCGACAAAGATTTCGGCACGGGCGCCGTCGGCGTCACTCCGGCGCATAGCCACGTCGATGCCGAAATCGCGGCGCGCAACGGTTTGCCGAGCAAACAAGTCATAAACGAATACACGAAAATGTCCGTCGAAGGAGCTCTTCTCAAAGACAAAAAAGTTGCAGACGCCCGCGCGGCGGTCGTCGAGTGGCTCAAGAGTGAAGGACTTCTGGAAAAAGAGGAAGAAATCTCGCAGAACGTGGCGACGGCGGAACGCACGGGCGGCGTCATCGAACCATTGCCGAAACTCCAGTGGTTTATCGACGTGAACAAAAAGTTCCGCCGAGGACTCCGAAAAGTTTCGCTCAAAGACCTGATGAAAAACGCCGTGACCGGGGGCGGAATAAAAATACTTCCGGATAGATTCGAAAAAGTTTATTTACATTGGATAGAAAACCTGCGCGATTGGTGCATAAGCCGTCAAATATGGTTTGGTCACCAAGTGCCGGTCTGGTATAAGGGAGACGAAATCTATTGCGGACTGACAAAACCCGACGAC
The DNA here is from genome assembly GCA_964476815.1 of uncultured Candidatus Saccharibacteria bacterium. Taxonomy (GTDB): domain Bacteria; phylum Patescibacteriota; class Minisyncoccia; order Phycocordibacterales; family UBA6065; genus DATKHE01. Next base: position 1,644 of record CAYZCB010000034.1, on the reverse strand, counting down.
AGCGACTGGGAACAAGATGAAGACACACTCGACACGTGGTTCTCGTCGGGACTTTGGACATTCTCAACTCTCGGCTGGCCGGCAAAGACGGAAGATTTCAAAATGTATCATCCGACTTCGGTGCTCGAGACGGGTTACGATATCATTTTCTTTTGGGTCGCCCGAATGATTCTCATGTCGACGTATTTGCTCGACGAAATTCCCTTTGAAACGGTTTACCTTCACGGACTCGTCCGCAACAACGACGGCACGAAGATGAGTAAATCTCAAGGCGCGATAGATCCGCTTCTCATGAGCGAAAAATACGGCACGGACGCTTTGCGTATGTCTCTCATCATAGGAAACGGTCCGGGGAACGACACTAGAATGTCCGAAGACAAAGTCCGCGGCTACAAAAATTTCTCAAATAAAATTTGGAACATCGCGCGTTTCGTCCTTTCCTCGACGGAAGGTTTCGATTATTCGAAAAAAGCGGCTCTCACAAACGACGACAAAAAAATAATCGCCGATTTCGAAAAAACAATAGCCGATGTAACGGCGGATATGGAAAATTTCAGATATTATCTCGCCGGAGAAAAAATGTATGCCTATGTCTGGCACGAATTCGCCGACAAAATCATCGAGGCAAGCAAAGAAAAGATTTCCAAAGGCGACACTTCGTCGAAATGGACACTTCTTTATATTTTGGAAAACTCAATACGAGTTCTTCATCCTTTTATGCCGTTTGTGACGGAAGAAATCTGGAAAGACGTTCCTCACGAAGAAAAGACATTACTTATGATTTCTAAATGGCCATCGTAATATGACCGTCGTACCATCAGGAGTTATTCTTTTCTGCGCGCTTCTCGGAGGATTTCTGCCGGCACTTTTCTGGCTCTGGTTTTGGCTTCGCGAAGACAAGCTTCACCCCGAACCGCGCGGCAGAGTCATCGCGGCATTCCTTGCCGGTATGGTCGCTGTTGCCGTCGTATATCCTCTCGAAGAGGCGGCAATGGGCTATCTTGGCTGGAATACCCAAACAATCATCGTCTGGGCGATAATCGAGGAAGTGGTCAAATTTATCGCTTGTTATCTCGTCGCCATCAGAACGAGAGATTACAAAGAGCCCATTGACGCTCTGGAATATCTCATAACGACGGCGCTCGGATTTGCCGCGGTCGAAAATTCCCTTTTCATTTTGAATCCTCTCATTCAAGGCAACTTTGTGGGTAGCATCGTCACGGGCAATGAACGTTTCATCGGCGCCTCTCTCATTCACGTCGTTTCGTCGGCGGCAATCGGTTATATGATGGGCAGAGAATTCTACGCGCGAAAACGGATTTCGAAAATCTTCGCCGTTTTCGGCGGACTTGTCCTCGCGTCGTCATTGCACTCAATCTTCAACTACTTTATAATTTACCAGAACGGCACGAACATTTTCATCGTCTTTGGATTTGTCTGGGCCGGAGCGATTCTTCTTCTCATCCTCTTCGAGCAAATTAAAAAATTAAAAGCACCAAAACAAACATGAAACAAAAAAGAAGTTTCTTTGAGAGACTGACGGGTACCACCAAAGCCGATGACGGTGATTTTAACGATTCGCTTGCCGAAACTGACGAAGAAGAAAACAGCCTTCTCGACGACGAAGCTTTCGACGGCGAACTG
>CAYZCB010000033.1:0-5670 GCA_964476815.1 uncultured Candidatus Saccharibacteria bacterium | reverse complement strand
ATTAAATGGCAAACAAAGATTATTACAAATCGCTCGGAGTGGAGAAAAACGCGTCAAAGGACGATATCAAAAAGGCGTTTCGCAGACTCGCGCACGAACACCACCCCGACAAAAAAGGCGGCAACGCCGAGAAATTCAAAGAGGTGAGCGAGGCGTATAGCGTCCTTTCCGACGACAAGAAGCGCCAGCAGTACGACACCTTCGGCTCATCTGGTCCAAACGCGGGCTTCGGCGGCGGCCAAGGTTTCAATCCGAACGATTTTGGCGGTTTTGATTTCTCTCATTTCGGACAAGGAGGATTTCAGGGTGGTTTCGGCCAAAGCGGAGTAGAGTTTGACCTTAACGACCTTTTCGGAAGCATTTTCGGCGGTGGACGTCGTCAGAGACGCGGCCGCGACATCCAAGTCGACTTGTATATTCCTCTTCATGACGCGGTCTTTGGCGCGGAGCGAAGCATCAATGTCAGAAAGGAACTCAAGGTCAAAATTCCCGCCGGTATCGACGACGGGGAAATGCTCAAGCTTGCCAACCAAGGCGAGCCGATAGATGGCGGCGTCGCTGGCGACCTCTACGTGAAAATCCATATCGAGCCGCACAAATTCTGGCACAAAGACGGCGTGAACATCGTCGGCGACCTCCAAGTGAAACTCTCCGACGCTCTCCTTGGCGCCGAGTATCCGCTTGAGACTCTCGACGGCACTATCACTCTGAAAATTCCCGAAGGCGTCGCTCACGGGGAAATACTGCGCATTCGCGGCAAGGGCGTGCCTCAAGGCCGTCATCGCGGTGACGCGCTCGTTCGCGTCCACGTCGTCTTGCCCCGCAAGCTTTCCCGTGATGCCAAGAAGAAAATTGAGGAATTAAAAAAAGAGGGGATATAATTAATTTAATCAATAATATGTTTGATGAGGGAATCATTATAGATGGTATAAAATGGGTTATAACTGGTAGGGAACATCACCACATTCAACCGCTGTGCCCTAGACATTTTCTTCGTCTACACACTCCACCAGGATTTCATGAATATTCAACCAATCATCTATATTGTGATGAGTGTGATGATCCGTACGTAATTCCGAGACTTCTTGCACAAGAAAGAGATTATGTTTTAGCTAAAATTGATTCAAAGGCATTTAAAAAAATGAAATTTATTAATCTTGATGACGAGGCGATTCCACTTGCAGAAAGTAAGGCGTCATCTAAAGATAATAAATACTTCGTGACAGCCATTCTTACTGAATCAAAAGTAGGACAAAGATTGGTCGTTTATGCTGGAGAGAAAGGTAAAAAAGAAAAAACACAAATTTTTATTGAACCAGATATAAAAAGATTGTCCTTCGATCAGAAAGATGTTCACCCATCGGAGGTGTTTGCCTCGCTTGAAGCGACATTTAGGGACGGCACAAAAAATTCAATAGAAAAATGAAATTCTTATTCGTTTGCAGAGGAAATGTCGGACGAAGCCAAATGGCTGAGTTACAATAGACCGAGAGTTTATGAAAATCAAAATCGAAAACGCTAAGCCGGAAGACGTTCGAGGCATTGCCGAAGTTTTCTATAAGACGTGGCTTGCGACATATCCGAACGAAGAATACGGCATCACGGTCGCCGATGTGGAGGATAATTACAAGGATTCTTTCACCGCCGAGACGCTCGAAAAAAGAAGGAAACAGATTCTTGAGATGCCGAGCAACACGAAATACGTCAGCGCGAAAGACGGCGACACGGTTGTCGGGATTTGCCGAGCGATAAAACACGAAGACAGGAATCAGCTCCAAGCGATTTATGTCTTGCCGGAGTATCAAGGAAAGGGAATCGGCCACGCGCTTTGGCTCGAGGCAGAGAAGTTTTTCGATCCGATGAAAGAAACGTTTGTTCAAGTCGCCACGTATAATAAAAAAGCAATTGCTTTTTACGAAAAGCTCGGATTCAAAGACAACGGCAAACGCTTTTCTGACGAGAGGTTCAGATTCAAAAGCGGCAACATAATTCCCGAAATGGAGATGTCGAAAAAGATTTCAAAATAAAATTTTCTGCACAATGATAAAAATTTCTATCAACAAAAAACTCGATTACGATGTATATGACGATTTCAAAGATTTCTCCGTGGAGGGAGCTGATTTTGGTACGAAGATAAAAAGAGATTATCCGAATATCACCGCGAATAATTTTAAGGATTATATAGATTTGTTTTACGAAGACAACGCTGAAATTTTCCAAAAATGTTGCGACGATATGAATGCGGAGCTACTTTCGAAACAAATTTTTTTCTTTGACACCGTCGGAAAAGTTTTTGGTTTTGACGCGAGTAATGAAAATTTCCACGGTTATGTTTCGATGTTTGATTGCAATCCTCGGTTCATTGACTCTAAAGAATTTCAGATTTTTTACGGAAAAGAAATCGAAGACAAAACTGAAGTCGTATTCCATGAAATACTTCATTTCATTTTTTTCGATTATTGCTCGAGAAATCTCTCACAAGAGACTGGCTCGTTGGAAAAAAATTCCGGCAAATTGTGGGAGTTGTCGGAAATATTCAACGTCATCGTTCTCAATATGCCGGAATTTAGAGATTTACTTGGTCGCGAGGAGAAACTTTTTTATCCGGAGTTGAAAACAAAATTGGCGGCGGTCAAGAATGTTTGGAATAAAGGGTATAATCTAAAGGAATTTATTCTACAAAGTCTGCTTGTTTTAAATAATAAATAAAATCCTTACATAATCATATGCCGCGCAAAACTCTCATTTGGATAGGAATACTCGTCGGCTCGACCGTCGGCAGTCTCATTCCAATGCTCTGGAACGGGAGCCTATTTTCAATGTCTTCATTATTTCTAAGCGCTCTCGGCGGCCTCGCCGGCCTCTGGCTTGGATTTAAGTTCGGAGACTAGATTCATGTGCGTTATAATTCAAAGGAATGAATAACGAGATAAAACTAAATTTCAAATATTCGGTGGAATTGGAGGCAGAAAGAGTGCGGAATACTTTGGACAAACTAGATTGGTTTCTAAAGAATCACTACAAGACAGAGTCTCTGATTTTCCCCAAAGATGTCTCTGTTGGTGACTCAAAAGATGAAATTCTAGAAAAAGTTAAAAAGGAATTCGATATTAATAAATATAAAGACGTCGAGGAGTCACTGAAGAAATTGTTTGATTTGTATAAATCCAGGTTACTTTCTTTCGTGAGAGAGATCGATTCAACACCCATAAACGACGTCAACGTAATTTTAACCAAATACGGTATAGCGGGAAGCTATAATGTGCCCAACACGGTAATTGTTAATTTTTCGAAATTTTTTAACATAGGACTATTGAGAATCTTATTGCATGAAATTATTCACTTACATATTCAGCATTTAATTGACCTATATAAAATCAGTCAGTGGCAAAAAGAAATAATCGTGGACAGTTTATTCGAAAAAGCCTTTCCGGATCTTGTCAAAAAGCAGGACTATCCAATAGACGTGTCGGCCACAAAGAAAATATTTGATAAATATTATCCGAATCTAGAAGCAGTCGTGGATAATGTCTCAAAGGAACGAGGTGTTCAAACATAAAACATGATAAACAAACTGACTCTAATAGAAGACGACTTTTTGGAAAAAATTTGCAAGGAATCGATAAATGACTTGAACGTTTTTTACGAGATAAATTGGACGGAATATCTTCCGAGGATAATTGTCGTCGACAGTCGAAAGACAATTGATTCTCTAAAGGGCAAGAAAACGGAGAGTTGGCTCATCGGTTGGTCGGAAGGTAAGACGATATATGTTTTGGATAGAAATAGTTTTGAAAAAGAAAGTGACCACGCGTATGACCCTGCCACGTATTCGGCTTTTATAAAACACGAGTTGAGTCATTCTTTTTACAACGTCGTTTCCGGCGGACAACAAAAACCGATTTGGCTTAATGAAGGCGTGGCAATATATACGTCAGGCCAAAATAACTTTAAAAAAGTTCCTGCTGCTTTCAATAAATTTTTAGAATTTTATGACCGTGGCGGAAAAGACGTATACGGCGAAGCAGGATTCTTTGTCCAAACGCTCGTGGAAAAATTTGGCAAACAAAAATTGCTTGACCTGATAAAGGAATCTAAAAATCTAAAAACTAAAGAAGAGTTTGAAAATTTTTTCGTGAAAGAATACGGATTCAGTCTCGATTATAAGGAGATTAACGAAAAGAAATTAATCTAAGGTCATTTCTTTCAAAAATCACCGAAAATTGGTTTGGATTTAAATTTGGGAATTAAAAAAGAAAAAGCGGCGCGCACTTCGTGCGCGCCGCCTTGTTTTAGGACTTCTTCCTGCTGTATTTCTTCCAGTAGGGGACGAAGTCTTCCTTGAAGATGGCGAGTTCCACGACGTCATGATACTCACCCTCGCGGAAGACGTGCTTCTTCAAGACGCCCTCCTGTTTGTAGCCGCAATGTTTGCTGTACGCGAGACTGCGGGCGTTGAAGGCGTAGACCTTCGACGAGATTTTTCGGAGATTGAGCGTGTTGAAGGCGTAATCAAGCAAAACCATTTTTGCGTCGGTTCCGTAACCTTTGCCCCAATACGTTTTCTCTCCGATAAACGCTCCTGTCGTCGCGGTACCGTTGACCCAGTCGATGCGATGGATACCCATTACACCGAGCGGTTTACCGGCAAGCGTCGTGATGGCCAAGACAACATCGTTTTTCCTGTCCGACAGTCCCTCGAGCCATTTACGTTCGCCCGCGAGTGTCACCGGCAATCTCGTCTTGAGAAAGCGAGTGACTTCTTGGTCGTTCATCCACCGCGTGAAAAACGGTAGATCCTTTTCTTCTGGCGGGCGAAGAATCGTCCGCGTACCTTTCAAGAACACAACAGGGTTGTGAGTTTTCATAGGTTTGTCTAATGAGCTATTAAAGCTGGTACGGGCAAGGAAAATCCCGGCTTGCGTCCAGCCGGGATGAGTTCATATCTATCGAGAGTCTAGGTTATGCACACATATCGGCCATACACAAAAAATTATGATTGGAATCAACGCCAAAGGCGCCGGCGTAAATTCCGCGTTCCATAAGGTTCGTATATGGCTTGCAATGATTGTATGTCATAGCGGAATAACTCTACCTCATATTGCCTAAATGACAAGTATGATGTTGAAAAAGCTAGAAAAATACGCTGTAATTTGCTACTATGTGGCAATGGCCGAAAAGAAAAATATAGAACCACGCACGCTCAAAGGATTCAGGGATTTCCTCCCAGAAGAGCAAATCGCGCGGCAAAAGATGGTCGAAAGCATACGCGCATCGTATGAGCTTTTTGGCTTTTCTCCGATTGAGACGCCGACACTCGAATACTCCGATATCCTCACCGGCAAATACGGCGACGAAGGCGACAAACTAATGTATCGCTTCAAAGACAACGGCGACCGTGACGTGGCGCTCCGTTACGACCTCACCATTCCTCTCGCTCGCGTCGTCGCGCAGTATGGCGATATCAAGAAACCTTTAAAGCGCTATCAAATAGCAAACGTTTTTCGCGCGGACAATCCGCAGAAGGGAAGGTATCGCGAATTCTGCCAGTGCGACGCAGATATTGTCGGAAGTGAAAGCATAAACGCTGACGCGGAAATCTTGGCGCTTGTAGGATTTACGCTTGAAAAACTTGGCGTGAAAGATTTTGAAATACGGGTCAATGACCGC
>CAYZCB010000032.1:0-6304 GCA_964476815.1 uncultured Candidatus Saccharibacteria bacterium | reverse complement strand
TCGAAGTTCTTTTTGATGACCGCGACATTCGAGCCGGGGAAAAATTCGCCGATGCCGACCTCATCGGTATTCCGCTTCGCATGGTGGTCAGTGACAAAACTTTGGAAATGGGTAAGGTTGAGCTCAAGAGACGCGGCGAAGAAAAAGTCGAACTCGTGGCGCTCGACAAAGCAGTCTCCTCCGTCTCGAAAAAATAAATGGCAAAAATCACAGACAAATTGTATCGGATGTTTTCGCACGACATCGGAATAGACCTCGGCACCGCGAACACTTTGGTTTACATCAAAGGCAAAGGCATCGTGGTAAACGAACCTTCAGTCGTCGCCGTCAACCAGAAAACCGGCCGCGTCGTCGCCGTGGGTAATCAGGCAAAAGATATGCTGGGCAGGACTCCGGCGCACATTACCGCAATCAGGCCACTCGTTGAAGGAGTCATATCGGATTTCGAAATCGCCGAAGAAATGATTGTCTATCTTTTGAATACGGTCCAAAAAGAAAATAAAAAATTCTTCGGTCCGCGCGTCATCGTTGGTATTCCTTCCGGCGTGACCAACGTGGAAGCGCGCGCCGTCCGAGACGCGACGAAAAACGCCGGCGCGCGAGAAGTCCATATCGTCGAGCAGCCGATGGCGGCGGCAATCGGCATTGGGCTTCCCATATTCGAGCCGGCAGGCAACATGGTCGTCGACATCGGCGGCGGCACGACGGACATCGCCGTGATTTCTCTCGGCGGCATTGTCCGGGCGAAAAGTCTGAAAATCGCCGGCGATAAACTCAACAACGACATCATTTCTTACATCCGAAACGAATTTAAAATACTCATCGGCGAAAAAACAGCCGAAGAAGTCAAAATGGCGATAGGTGTCGTGCGGCCGACCGGCACGCCATACCAAGCGACTATTCGCGGACGCGATCTCGTCACCGGACTGCCACGCGAAGTTGTTCTTACCGACGCGGATATTCGCGAAGCCATCACCCAATCGATAGACAACCTCGTCGAAGCGGTCAAAGAAGTTCTCGAGACGACGCCGCCGGAAGTTCTCGCCGACGTCATGCAAAAAGGCATGTATCTCGTCGGCGGCGGAGCGCTCATCCGAGGTCTCGACGACCTCATCCGTCGCGCGGTCAATATTCCGGTCTACATCGCTGACGATCCTCTGACCGCTGTCGCTCGCGGCACCGGCATCATCCTCGAAGACATAGAAAAGTATCGCGGAATCATTATCGAAAATGAAGACGACCTCGTTAAAGCGCAGTAAAAAAGGCAACGGCACAACTCGCCACCTCGCTGTCGCGGGAGTTTCCGTGTGCGTACTTCTCGCGCTTATTCAGTGGATTTTTCCAAGTGTTCTTTTCCGCGTCGCGTATGTCGTGTCCGTGCCTTTCGCCGCGACGCGGAATTTTATCGGGGGGGAATTTTCTTCGCTGGGCACGTATTTGAGTTCAAAGGAATCTTTGGCGGCGCAAAACACCGAACTCGAAAACGACTTGAGCACCGTGGATGTCAAACTGTTGTCGATGGAAGCGCTTCAAACGCAAAATCAAGAGCTTGAAAATATGGTCGCGGCAAAAGAGGGGAACAAGGCGGCAAAAACGGCGTCCGCCGTTTTTGCCGCGGTCCTCGATCGGCCGCCGTTTTCTCCTTATGATACGCTCATTATTTCTTCCGGAAGCCAAAACGGCATCACTCTCGGCAATCCGGTTTTCGCTGATGACGGCACGCCACTCGGCGCGATAGAAAACGTCTTTCCGTCATCGGCGAAAGTCCTACTTTTCTCAAGCCCGAACGTTTCGACCACGGTCGTTGTCGGCAGCAAGAAATTCGAGACAATCGCGCGAGGATATGGCGGCGGCAATTTCGGATTTAAAGTACCCGTTGGTTCAGAACCGACGATAGGAGATTCGGTTTACATTCCCGAATTCTCACCTGCCGCTATCGGTATCGTGAAAAATGTTTTGGCTGCGCCGACAGATACATTCGCAAACGTTCTCTTCTCTCTTCCTGAAAACATCTCTGAAATATCGTACGTGACGGTCGACACGTCGAGTCATTTTCAAATAAACATCGCCGCCGATGAAGCAACGACTACTCCTCAATAGCGCCATACTTCTGGCTTTCTTTCTCTTGCCGTGGTGGTTCTCGGCTCTTCTTTCCGTTGCCGGACTTTTCCTCATTAATAATTTCTGGGAAATAATCCTCTGGGGATTTCTTCTCGACGTTTTCTACGGCATTCACGGCGGCGGCTATGAGACGTTTTACTTCGGAACCTGTGTCTCACTCGTCCTCTATGCTGTTTCGATTCCGATACGAAAAAGAATTTCCATATCGTCATGATTAATTCGTTCTGGAGAAATTTAAAAAAGAAACTCTCGACAAAAGACCGCCGAGGCGAAATCGACCCGGATGAGATTTTGATTGACGCTGAAAATTTGCCCGAGTTTAATCTTGACCAATTCGAAGGGAGAATCGAGAGACCGATTTCCGTTCGCGCGGTTATTTTTTTCTCCGCGGTCATTATGCTGATTCTCGGAATTTTGTCCTACCGCGCGTACGCTCTCGATATTAAAGACGGCGCCTTGTACACGCAAGAAAGCAACAACAACAGTCTCGAGGATACGACGATTTTCGCCAACCGTGGAGCGATTTTCGACAGAAACGGCATACCTCTCGCCTGGAACACTATAGACCCGACAAAAAACGATTTCTCGGCACGTGCGTACGCGACGTCGACGGGCCTCGGACTTCTTCTCGGTTACGTGAAATATCCGGCGCAGGATTCGAGCGGCAACTATTACCGAAAAGATTTCGACGGCGTCGATGGTGTCGAGAAATATTATAACGACATCCTCTCCGGACAAAACGGAGAAAAAATAAGCGAGATCGACGTTACCGGCGCGGTGAAATCGGAATCGGTTGTCGAGCCGGCGCAGGATGGAGAGAATATGACGCTCTCGATAGATTCGCGGATACAATCGCAACTCTACAACAATATGCAGAGCCTCGCGCAGCGCGAAGGCTTTACCGGTGGCGCGGCGGCGATTATGAACGTTCAAACGGGAGAAATCATCGCCATGGCGAGTTATCCGAGTTATGGGAGCCAAGTCATGACCAACGGCAGCAACACGGCTTTGATACAACAATATTTGAAGGACCCGAACCTGCCGTTTCTCAATCGCATGACAGACGGTCTTTACACTCCGGGCTCTATCGTCAAACCGTATATGGCTCTCGCGGCGCAAAAGGAAAATGTTATTGACCCGAATCGTTTTATATTGACGACGGGCTCGATATCCGTTCCAAACCCGTACGATCCGACGCATCCCTCGATTTTCAAAGATTGGCAAAACAACGGACTCCTTGATATGAGAAAAGCCATTGCCATGTCTTCCGACGCATACTTTTACATCGTCGGCGGCGGCTACGCTCCGGTCGGCGTAAGCGGTCTCGGCATTCAAAAAATAGACGAGTATATGTCCCTCGTCGGTTTGGGCAATTGGACGGGGCAGGGGATTTTTCAGGGACCCATCGGCACCGTGCCGTCGCCTTCGTGGAAAGCCCTCAACTTTCCCGACGACCCGACGTGGCGCATCGGTGACACGTATCACACGTCCATCGGACAATACGGTTTTCAAGTTACGCCTCTGCAAATGCTTCGAGCCATCGGCGCAGTCGCAAACGGCGGCAAACTTCTCGACCCGACAATCGTCAAAGTAAGCTCGACGACCCTCTCGGCTTCATACCAAACTCTGCCATTTACCGAGAGCGAATACCAAGTCGTCCGAGAAGGTATGCGCGACGGCGTTACCGAAGGCGGCACGTCTCAGGGGCTCGACGTGCCGTACGTCGCCGTCGCCGGCAAGACGGGTACCGCCCAAGTCGGCGTGGGGAACCAATTCGACAACTCGTGGTCGACGGGATTCTTTCCGTACGGCAATCCGAAATACGCGTGGATAGTTCTCATGGAGCACGGACCGATAGCAAACGACCTTGGAGGCGTCTTCGTCATGCGCGGGCTCTTCGATTGGATGAGTGTTCACACGCCCGGATATTTCCAATAAAGACAAGCATCTCTACGCTTGATTTTAGAGTTGTAACCGTGTAATATTCTCGAGCATTATATATAAGAATTATGCCCCAGCATTATCTGACAAAAGCCAAATACGACGAGCTTGTAAAAGAGCTAAATTTTCTTAAGACGAAGCGCCGACTCGAAGTGGCGCACGCTTTGGAATATGCACGCTCGCTCGGCGACCTCTCGGAAAACGCCGAATATCACCAGGCGCGAGAAGAGCAGGCGATGGTCGAGGACCGTATCACCTCTCTCGAAATCACCCTGAAAAACGCCGAAATCGTCAAAGAAAACAAAAGCGACGTGGCGGGACTCGGCTCGGTCATCGTCCTTTCGAAAGCTGAAGGAGAAAACCAGAAATTTGCCATTGTCGGTTCCGACGAAGCGGATATGGCTGCCGGAAAAATCAGCAACACGTCGCCCCTTGGCGTCGCGCTCATAGGCAAAAAGAAAGGCGACGAAGTCAAAGTCAAAACCCCGAAAGGCAATAGCGTATTCAAAATTGTTTCGATAGAATAGAGACATGGCCTCACAAGAAGAGATAAAGGGAGTCCGTCTCAAAAAAATAGAACTTCTGAAAGCCGCGAAAATGGAAGCATATCCGGCAAAAGTCCCGCGGGACTTTTGCCTGCGCGACGCGAAGAAATATTTCGCCGATTACGAGAAAAATAAAAAATCGGCGTCGGTCGCCGGCAGAGTGATGGCTATCCGCGGACAAGGAGCGATTTTTTTCGTCGTTCTCTATGACGGGCGCGGCAAACTTCAGGCCGTTTTCAAAAAAGATACACTTGATGAAAAATTTTTCAAACTTTTCAAAGACGCCGTGGACGTCGGCGACTTCATTTCCGTCACCGGAACTTTTTTCAAGACGGAGCGCGGCGAGGAAAGCATTCTCGCGACAAGTTGGACGATGGCTGCGAAATCCCTCGCCGCCCTGCCGGAAAAATTCCACGGCATTCAGGATGAAGAAGAACGATTCCGCAAACGCTATCTCGACATTCTTTTCGATCCCGAGCTTCGAAACCTTTTCGAACTCAAATCAAAATTCTGGGACGCGACTCGCGACTTTCTCAAATCAAAAGAATTTTTGGAAATCGAAACGCCGACCTTGGAAGTCACGACCGGCGGCGCCGAAGCCAACCCGTTTAAAACCCATCACGAGGATTTCGACCTCGACGTGTATTTGCGCATTTCGGTGGGCGAACTCTGGCAGAAACGTCTTATGGCGGCAGGTTTTCCGAAGACGTTTGAAATCGGTCGCGTCTGGAGAAACGAGGGTACTTCGCCCGAGCATTTGCAAGAATTCACCAACATGGAATTTTACTGGGCGTTTGCCGATTATAAAGATGGCATGAAGCTCGTCGCCGAAATGTATCGTCACATCGCCACGGAAGTTTTCGGCAAGACGAAATTCGAAATCCGCGGACACTCTTTTGACCTCGGGGGACAGTGGCCGCAAATTTCCTACGTCGATGAAATAAAAAAACAGACCGGCATCGACATTTTGAAATCGTCTGAAAAAGAAATGGAGAAAAAATTGAAGGAACTCAAAGTCGAATACGACGGCGACAACCGCGAACGACTCATCGACACGCTTTGGAAATATTGCCGAAAGAAAATATCCGGTCCGGTTTTTCTCACGCATCACCCGAAAATAGTTTCGCCTCTGGCGAAAGAATCGAGCGAGCAACCGGGCACCGTCGAACGTTTTCAAATCATCATCGCGGGAAGCGAAGTGGGGAACGGCTGGTCGGAAATCAACGACCCGCGTGACCAAGCGGCTCGGTTTGACGTCCAGCAAAAACTTCTGGAATCCGGAGACAAAGAAGCCATGATGGCCGACCACGAATTCGTCGAAATGCTCGAATACGGTATGCCTCCGACCTGCGGCTTCGGTTTCGGCGAGCGCCTTTTCGCCTTTATGGTAGGACGACCTCTTCGCGACACCCAGCTTTTCCCTTTGATGAGGCCAAAGTAGTACAAACAAAAAAACCGGGTGGTTTCGAGCGCGTAAGTCGGAGCGAAGCGCACAAGCGAGAAACCACTCGGTTTTTTTGTTGCCCAAAACGGCTGTGGATAACTTTTGTATACGTTGTGGAAAGAAGTGGTGTATACTCTTATGCAAGTGGGAAGAAGTGGTATTTCAAAAATTAACGAAATATCCTAAAAAGTTTCCACAAAAAGCGTATGAAATTTGTGATCACAAAAACATCATCGCGGATTGGAGACAAAGT
>CAYZCB010000031.1:0-6350 GCA_964476815.1 uncultured Candidatus Saccharibacteria bacterium | reverse complement strand
TTCCACCTTGGGTTTGACCACAAGCGTTGGCGGCTGACGTACACGCCTGACCGTAAAGTGAGGAACCACCGGAGTAACCGGGAGCAGTGGTCACGGAGCAGACACCGGCACAGGAATACGTTCCCGCTGTGTATTGACCACAGGCATTTGAAGGACCGTTACACGATTGACCCGAATCACCTGCGCAACACGAACCGACGGAAATTCCCGGCGCGTGAGCGACGAAATCGTTCCATTCCGTTGCTGTGTTTGTCGGTATGAGAAGGCTTCCCGCGCCGCTGTGTGTTATCGATTGACAGCCGCCGGTATAAGAAACAGTAATTTGCGAACTGCTGACATTCGGGCCGATGTTAAAAAGTCCCACCGTCGTCGCGCCATAGACGATACCCGCGCCGATGACAAGAGCAAGGACGATAAGCGTTGTCCCGGCGAGTGGTTTTGTGAGAAATTTTTTCATCCTGCTCATTTTTTATTTTGCTTCGAGAGCTTTTACTTCCGCTTGGAGGGCTTCAATTTCCTTCTGCTGCTCTTGGACCGCGGAAATAAGAGGAGCGACGAGGTTACCGTACTCGACCGACTTCATCGTCGTCGAAGCGTTGGTCGAGACCAATTGTGGAAAGACTTTCTCCACGTCTTGAGCTATGAGACCGAGGTTTTCTCCCGTGCCCATGCTTGGGTTCTTCCAGCTAAACGATACCGGTGTGAGTTGCATTATTTTCGCTAGGGAATCCGAGGAAGAAAGAGTTTGAATGTCCGTCTTCAATCTTTCGTCTGACGTGTAGTAGAAGGCTGTGGCATTAATGGTGTTCATGTTTGAAGTTCCCGAAGGTATAACGTAGTAGCGGGTGTCGTTGCTATCGTAATAGATTTGAGTCTCTATAACACTCGGAACGACGAGGGTTTGGCTTCCGTGAGGGAAATAGAGTCCCCAGCTTCCGTTGCTGTTCAAAAGACCGAAGTTGCTTCCATCGCTGTACAAATACCCTTCACTTGTTCCACCACTATAGTCATGTATGTTGCCGCTTAAGTTCAACTGTTGGTCCCCTCCAGTCATACCAATACTGACAAGACCACCGTTAAAGTACGAAGCTCCCGTTGTCAAAGAAACCACTCCGTCCGCGAGGCCGATGACTACACCGCCGGAGCTATTACAATTACCGGAACTATTGCCTACACACATCGAACTATAACTGTATATGCTCCCGCTGGCATTAATTGAGCTGGTACCGCCGATGTTGAGCGCCGCCCAGTTGCTACTCGAACCGCCATCGAGAATGGCGGTGCCACTGTCCGTCAAAGCACCGACAGTGACAGAATTTGGCATATTCACGTTGTCAGTGCCGTAGGGAACTTCCACCGCCCAGTTTCCGTTGCTACCGAGCAGACCGAAACCGCCAGTGTCGCCGTACAAAACACCCGAGCGCGTGGAACTATTAACAAAAGCGTCTATTCCGACAGAACCACCCGAAGAATTTATTCTCTCAACATTGTTCCAAGCCGTGCCCTTGACATCGAGGTTGTACGTCGGGGAATTGGTACCGATGCCGACATTACCGGAAAAATATGTGTTACCACTCGTACCGCCGTCAATTTCTAGATAGCTCGCTGCGTCACTATGAATACCCCCGCGAGCTTGAAGTTGTGATGCGAAATAAACCGTTCCGCTACTGAAGTAGGCACCGCCGGGAACAACCATATAAGAGGAAGCATTGAGGTACGGGTTTGATGCGTTAAAATTTATAGAACCGGCAGTAAGTGATGCTGTACCACTTGAGCCAAGTATAAGGTTTCCACTTTGATCCCAACTCCAAATACCGGAACTGCGTCCGTTGTTTATTCCTCTCAAAGTACCCGCGTAGTTTTCCAAATAGTAACCCGTGCCATTGTTGGCCGTGATACGTATCTCACCACCTTCAGCGGACCCGGATGTATTATAAATAGCTATCGGACCAGCCGAGCTGGCGCCAAAGAAACCATTACCGTTGTCCGTCAAAGTTGTAAACGTCGGAGTAGCCGACACACCGACAGTCACGTTCCCTGATGTTCCTCCACCTGTCATCTGATTGCCCGCGGTGACACCGGTGATTGTGCCGCTATTTCCCGTTGGCCATGAGGTAATACAGTTCCCAACCAAACAAATCTCGTTTGCCGCCCACAAATTTCCGAGGGCGATTCCCTGTCCGCCATAGACGTTACCACTTGTGTCAGATAAATATGCCCAACCGCTGTCAAAGTTGAGACATTGCGTCCCCGTTCCTCCGCAAATGTAACCGAGGTTGCCGTAACCGCCGACATTGGTACGAATCTCTCCGGCAACGTCCAATTTTGTTCCTGGACTTACTGTTCCAATACCGACGTTGTCTGATGCACTTATAACAAATGGGGTGACTGAATTTAATCTATCAACGAAAGACAGACCTCCATTGCTTATATTCAAAATAAACGGATTGATTGCCCAATTTCCACCGCCTCCTGCGCTATATTGTAATCTTAGGGTATCACCTGCACTAGTGTTGTAAATATGCAGTTGACCGAAAGGACTCGCCGTCCCAATACCGACGTTGCCTGTGACAGACTCACCACCACTGTTCACGAGACCGTTTGTAATGATGCCACCCGTCACAGTCAAAGCGCCGGACTTCGTCTGCGCTGTCGCGCTCGTGTTGATTGGAGCGGAAACTTCGTTTCCCGGAGGAGTTGCCGTCGGTCCGACCCAGGTTTGGGCAAAGACCAAAAGTGGTGAAACCGCAAAGGACGCAATGATAATAAAAAGTGCGCGTTTATTTTTCATATTGTTTGAATTATACATATTATTTTGCCTTGAGGGAATCAAGGAGTTTGAGTTCGGCGGCTTGTTCAGCCGCGGATGGAGCGGCGGGAGACGTGGTCGAAGCCGTAGAAGTGGCAGTTTGACTTGACGATTGGAGAGAATTGAGGATTTTGAGCTCGGCGGATTCTACGGTTGAAGAAGCCGCCGGAGCTGCGTGACTAGCAAGCGTATTCAAAAGGGCCTCTTGCGACTGTGGTGTCGCGGAAGAAGACGCCACGCTTGGTTGATTGACGGCAGAAATTACGAAAAACGTGACGATAACAATCACAAGGAGAACGAGTATTGTGATGAGTGTTTTTTTCATACGTTTATTTTATCATTGTGCGATTAAAACTCGTTGAATTGAGGATTGAACGCCGTCGGGACGATAATCAGATTTTCCGTCGCCGCCGATACGCCGCTCGCCGTGCCTTGAAGGACTATCGTGCAAGGATTTGAGCCTCCGGAACAATACGACGACGTCAAGGGGGCGCTGACTTCGGCGCGAATGGTGAAACTGCCGTTGTAAGGGACGGTAATCGAAGGCGTGGCTGTGTACGCTCCGCCGTTTATCGAATACATCGCGGAGGTCGATGCGTTTGGCATCGTCGGATATTGCGAAATATTGACCGTGACGTTGCCCGTGAATCCGCCGACGGCGTTTATCGGTATCGTGACCGTGTTTGATTGCGACCAGCCGGCCGGCAAGAAATCAATGTTGAGGTTTTGGTTCGCGCCCAGAGAAAAACCCGGCGGTTGCGGCAAGACGGTAAACGAAACAGTTGACGACGCGACAATGTTGCCACCCGAGCTACAAGCGATATTGAAATAATACTGACCGTTCGAAAGACCTTGCGTCGACGTCGAGCCGGACGACGTGATACCCGACACTGTGCCAAAGCCGGTGCCACCGGAGGATGTCTTCGACAAGGAGCACGTGGCGCCGGACAGGTTTGTCAGAGTGTAAATGAGGTTGGCAATGGTGCTGTAAGGCACGCTCGTGCTGTTGGCGATGCTCGTCCCAAGTGGCGACTGGGCATCGAGCGATACCATGCCGGAAAGCGCGACGCCTTTGCAGTCGGCGATACCGCAGCTGCCGCTTACTCCGTTTGCCGCGTCGAAAGAAAGCCAACCCATGACGCTTCCGCCCCAGGCGTAACCGACAAAGTTGGCTCCGGAAGTCGTCACGCCGTAGTTTGGAGACGTGCCGGAAAGAGAAATCCATCCATCCCAGCCGTTATTGTCCGCGCCGATAGCTCTCGCCCAGCCGACGAAGGAACCGCCTACTACTTTGGCGTTTATCGATTGCGTGCCGGAGCCTGAAGGAAAACCGGAGAGACTTCCGAACTGAATCCAACCGACGGTCGCCGACCACGCGTAGCCGGTCAAGGTGCCGTCGGGATTTTCGCTCACTCCGTAGTCAACCGAGCCGCAGGAACCGTCGTTTGTACAGTTGAAACTGACCCAACCGGTAGTATCCGACCACGCCCAACCGACCATATTGTTCTCCGTGCCGGCGGACGCGTAGTGCGGGACGAAAAAGAGAAGCGGCAGAAGGAGAAACGAGAGTATCTGCTGAAAGATATTCATTACCAATAGTATACAACAACTTTCTTTGTCAAACTTTCAATATATCCACGTTTTTAGAGCTTCCGATCGCGTATGCCGAGAGCGTAACCCGAGAGACAAAATAAAGGATTAACCAAAAGGATGATAACAATACTCAAAAAATACACCGGCACAGAAATGTCTCCGAGACAAAGGAGAATCGCGCCGGTAAAGATGACGTAATTGCCGTGGTCGACGACGGGAAGATAGTCACCGTCCCGAATATGGAGCCTTCTTTTTATGAAACTGCCGATAATGTGTCCGAAAGAGCAACCGACACCAATAATGACACCGACTGGCGAATAAAAAATCTGAAGAATGATTCCGACAAAAAGAGAAACGACGAGTCCTCCCCACGTCGCCGATTTGCCGACGAGTCGTTCGCCGAAAAAACGAAGACTGCCGTCAATCGGCGGGTCGAATCGTTCAAGACTGTAAAGTTTCTTGAACGCCCCAAGAAAATTTTGAGACATATTCACCAATCCGCAGAGAATGGCGAACCGAAGCGCGTCAATGATAATGAGATAATTCATCGATTAATAGGTAACCACGAAATTGTTTATGGGGAAAGCGATTATCGAATGAATGCCGCCCGCTTCGATTAAAAGTTCGCTCTCCGTGTCGACAAGTCTCGGTATGCAGGGAAAATAATCGAAAGACACCGCGTAATAATTCCAGCCGTTTTTCTGCGATAGGAGACGAATGCTGGAAATGTTCGCGAGATTGTGCTTTTCCGCCGAGTCGACGAGCGGTTCTTTCGAAATGACGAAGAGTGTGCTCGATGACGTCACGTGCCATGTCGCGCAGACGACGTCGCCAAACGATATGGGAAAACGATTCGTCGGGTCGCCCGTCTCTTTGGCGATGTTCCCCACCGAAACGGAGCTCGACGTGGCAATGTTGTAAAAATACAAGTCGCCGATTTTTTCCAAGAAAATTCCCGGAGCGTTTTGGTCATACGTACCGAGATATGTTTGCTCGTAGGCGATGGATTTCGTGGCGTAGGAAATGTCGCCCTCGGTCAAAACAATGACCGGCACGAGAAAACATATTCCGATGAGCAAAACGATGCCCGCGCCAACATATCGGAAACGGGAAGCGGCTTTTTCGGCGAGAAGAAACCATCCGAAATATACGAGCTCGAGCCCGAAAACGTGTTCGAGATATGTCGGCGTCTGCGCGTGGTTTATGGCGCCGAAAGGATAGGCAATGGCAACGGCAATCGGAGTGACAAGAACGAGCGCTGTTGGAAAAATCCAACTTTTAAACGATTCCGGCCTATAGCCGTAGCACATAACAATCAAAATCAAAAACGCCGGAATGGCTTCGGAGTTCAAAAGTCCGCCGTCGAAGATATTTTTGAGAAGCGAGAGGAGCGCGATGGCGAAAAGTATTTGTAAGCCGAATCTTTTTTTGTTTTTTCCGACAAAATCAAAGAGAAGCCATATACCGAGAACACTGACGACGAGGCAACCGACGAGGCCGACGAGCCCGACCCATGAGGGCAGGATATTGAGAAAAGCAAAACCGAAATCGGCGCGAGTTTCAAGAGCGAGACGGACTTGAGTCGGGAAAAAAGACGAGACGAGACCGAACGGAAACTTGAGAACGTGCGTGTGGAAGAAATGCGTCGTCGAAATGTCCCTTTCGCCGATGGCGGAAAGCACGAAGTTGGACGAAACATCGAGAAATGAATAAAAGTAAAACGTCACGCAAAGACCGAAAAGAAAAATCGCCGTCGAGACGGAGAAAAAAACGTTTTTAAGCGGAAATGTTCTCCTGGCGGCGGAGTCGGCGGATTTTTTTCTCGTTCTGACGAGAATATTGACGACGAAAAGAAGCAGTATAGCGAAAAGAAAAAGAAAAACTTTCACGTCACTACGACCGGCGTCGAAAATGTCGGTAACGTTATGCAGAAAGAAAAAATAATTCA
>CAYZCB010000030.1:0-6380 GCA_964476815.1 uncultured Candidatus Saccharibacteria bacterium | reverse complement strand
AATACTATGACGAGACGGGCAAGCACCTCGACGTGAAGAATGTCACGCTCTGCGCGTCCTCGCGCCGCTCTGGCGGTGGCGTGCCCGACGTGGACCGCTACGACGGTGGCGGCGTGTACGTCGGCTGGTGCTCTCCGCGGAATCGGGACGACAGCCTTCGCGCTCGTCGAGCAGTCCGGTAGCCTTAAAACTTCGGACTTTGTAGACTTCAAATCCTCGTTTCTGCTTCGGCAGAGGCGAGGATTTTTGTTATACTCTTTTTATGATAACCAAGACAGACATAGAGAAATTGGCGAAATTATCGCGGCTCAAACTTACGGAAGCCGAGAAAGAAAAATACCTTAAAGACATGGAGTCTATTTTGGCGTACGTGGGACAAATTAATAAAATCGTGCCCACCTTCGCCAAGGCTACGGCGGGTTCGGCAAAAGATTTGCCGAAAAATGTCATGCGCGAAGACGACAAGCCGCACGAATCGGGAATTTTTACCGACGCGCTTTTGAAGCTTGCGCCGAGAAGCGAAGGGAACAGGGTGAAAGTCAAAAAAATTCTCTAATGAAAATCGATATTAAAAAGCTGACGATTCGGAAAGCAAGTGAGGCCTTGAAGCGCGGAGATTTTACGACGCGAGAACTTTCGCAAGCGTATCTCGACGAAATAGAGAAAAAAAATCCCGAAATAAACGCGTATCTTGAAATCTACGACGACGTTTTGAAACAAGCGGACGAAGCGCAGAAATTCGTAGGAAAAAATCTTCTTGCAGGCATTCCGCTCGCTCTCAAGGACAATATTTTGATAAAAGGAAGGCGGGCACAGTCGGCGTCCAAGATTCTTTCCGGCTATGTCGCCCCGTATGATGCCACGACGATTGAAAAATTGAAAAAAGAGCACGTGATTTTCATCGGCCGGGCAAATATGGACGAATTCGCCATGGGCAGCTCGACGGAAAATTCCGCTTTCGGCGTGACGAAAAATCCCCACGATGTTTTCCGCGTCGCCGGCGGATCGTCGGGCGGAAGCGCCGCCGCTGTTGCCATGGACGGTGCCCTTGGCGCTCTCGGCTCTGACACCGGTGGTTCTATACGTCAACCGGCGAGTTTCTGCGGTGTCGTCGGGCTCAAGCCGACATACGGCTCTGTGTCTCGTCACGGACTTATGGCGATGAGTTCGTCTCTCGATGTTATCGGACCAATCGGTAAAACCGTTGACGATGTTGAAATACTTTTTAACGCGATCAAAGGCAAAGACAAGTTTGACTCGACGTCCATAAATGTGCCCGAGAAGACAAAAGCACCGAAAAAAATTGGCGTGCCAAGGGGTTTGCTTTCGGACAAAGGTTTGGACAAAGCTGTCGTCGAAACGTTTAACGATGCGGTAAAAAAATTTAAATCGGAAGGATTTGAAATCGTTGAAGTCGATATGCCGAATCTTTCGTACGCCCTTGCGGTGTATTACGTTGTTATGCCGGCGGAAGTCTCGACGAACTTAGCTCGTTTCGATGGTGTCAAATACGGACTCCACAAGGACGGGGAAAATTCGGTTGACGATTATTTCGAGACGAGGGCGGCGGGCTTCGGCCCCGAAGCCCGCCGCCGCATCATGCTCGGCGCCTACGTGCTCTCATCCGGATATTACGATGCATATTACGGCAAAGCCACGGCCGTGCGCGAACTCATCAATACCGACTTCGCCAAGGCTTTCGAAAAGGTCGATCTCATAGCGACTCCTACCGCGCCGACGCCATCCTTTAAGATCGGCGAGAAAATGTCCGATCCAGTCGCCATGTATCTCGCGGATATTTTCACGGTTACTGCCAATCTTGCCGGCGTGCCGGCCATATCGCTTCCTTTCGGCGCGAAAACGGATGGCGACAAAAAACTACCGATAGGAATACAGCTTATGGCGCGGCATGGCGAAGAGAGTGCGCTTTTTTCCGCAGGTCGAAAACTTTTGGGCGAGAAATAAGAATCGGTGTAGAATAGAGCCAATGGACAGCGTTAACTTTCTCAATCTTAAATACATTTTGCTCTGGATTTCCGAGACGGCAAAGGCGTTCGATGCCGCCGCAATTATCAACGACGCCGCCGTGATTATCAATTGGTTTGTCGCAAACATTCTCACACCCATTCGACCAGCAGCGGCAATCATCACCCTTTTGATGATTGTGTGGCTCTTCTATTCGCTTATTCGTTTTCACCAGGTCGAAGAAGCGGAAATAAAATGGTTCGGTTTTCAAAAACCAAAAGAAGAAATCGGGTCACTCGGAGCTCAAAGCGACCTCGCGGAAAAATGGGGGGAAGTCGAAAAGAACATCAATTCGACCAATCCGTCGGATTGGCGCGTGGCCATCGTTGACGCCGACATCATGCTCGGCACGATTCTCACGCGCCAAGGTTACGAAGGAGCGACCATTGGCGACCAACTCAAAGCCGTAGACAAAGAGGACATGCTCACACTAGAAGATGCGTGGGACGCGCATAAAGTGCGCAACGACATCGCTCACGGCGGCTCGGATTTTCAATTGAACGATAGACAGGCGAAAGCCGTTATCGCCCTCTACAAAAAAGTTTTCAGCGAGTTTTACCATATTTGATATCCGATTTGCCCGCGAGATTTTTTTGCGGTATAGTGCATTCCATCGCGGGGTTGAGTAACGGTAGCTCGTCAGGCTCATAACCTGAAGGCCTTGGTTCGAATCCGAGCCCCGCAACAATTTTCTTTCGTTTTTTCCTCCGACGTGTTATTTTGTATTCTCAAGCCGATGTAGCTCAGTTGGTAGAGCACGTCATTGGTAATGACGAGGTCTCCGGTTCGATCCCGGACGTCGGCTCCGCGAGTTCTTTAAAAATAAATATGCCACCTTAGCTCAGCCAGTAGAGCAACGCTTTCGTAAAGCGGAGGTCCCCAGTGCAAATCCGGGAGGTGGCTCCAAGAAAAAAATGTGTCGGGGGTGGGGATCGAACCCACGACCCCAGGCTTATGAGTCCTGTGCTCTACCAACTGAGCTACCCCGACATTTTTTAATTTTACTGTCCTGCGCGCCCGGCCGGATTCGCACCGGTGACCTCTCCCGTGACAGGGGAGCGCTCTAACTATCTGAGCTACGGGCGCATTACAAACTTCGCAACTCGTAATCGTTTTGGCTTGTCTAACTAAAACAGCTACGGGCGCATTCGTCAGAAAAATGTAACAAATTAAAGGCTTTTGAGCAAATCGGTTGACAAGGTCATTTACGATTGTTACACTCGAAAAGTCCTCGGATTCTATTGTACTCGCCTCAAGAGGTGAGGGTTCTCGGGGGCACGGCTTCGTCCGCGCCTACTTTTGTTGACCTAAGCGGTCCGGTTGGCGCCGACACGCTAAAGCGGCCTGGCTTACTTTTGGGGTTTGACGTCTGGTTTTTTTGGCCACATCAAAATCAGTCACCTGATTGGATAAAGCCGCGGAGTCGTTGGGCTGGATGTGTTTGCGCGCGACATACGCAAGCCTCCAGCCCTTATTTTTTTGCGGCGAGTGATATACTTTTTTTATGAACGAGAAAGAAAAGAAAATACAGGAGATTGAAGTTGCGATGTCCGAACCGGAATTTTGGAACGACAAAGAACGTGCGCAAACGATTCTCAAAGAACACGCCATGCTCAAAGCCAATATCGCCGAAGCGTCCAAATTCGAGAAAGGCAACGCCATCATCACCATTTTCTCCGGTGCCGGCGGAGACGACGCCGAGGATTTTTCCCGAATGCTTCTCGACATGTACATGAAATACGCCGACAGGAAAAAATGGGGCGTCAGTTTTATTCACGAGAACAAGAACGACCACGGCGGCTACCGCAATGTCACATTTGAAATCGCCGGAGTCGGTGCCTACGGCATTCTCAAGAATGAGTCTGGCGTCCACCGGCTCGTGCGCATTTCTCCCTTCAATTCGGACAAGAAACGCCACACCTCTTTTTCTCTTGTCGAAGTTTTGCCGAAATTCGAGAAGACGGTGAATATGCCTATCCCACCGGAAGAAATCAAAATCGAGTTCGCAAAAGCCGGCGGTCCGGGTGGACAGAACGTAAACAAAAGAGAGACCGCCGTGCGGCTCGTTCACATTCCGACGAAAATTTCCGTCCACGTTTCGAGCGAACGCAGTCAGGCGCAAAACAGAGAAAAAGCTATGGAAATTCTCAAGGCAAAACTGTACAAAATGCGCGAGGACGAAAAATTGGCGAAAGAGAGAGGTATGCAAATTTCCAAGACGACCGACATCGAGTGGGGCAATCAGATCCGCTCGTACGTCCTTCATCCGTACAAAATGGTCAAAGACCACAGGACAGAGGCCGAGACGGCGCAGATAGACAAAGTTCTTTCCGGCGACATTGATATGTTTCTCGAAGCCGAGAAGAATCTCTAGTATAATAAGGCGGTATGATTAAATTCGACAGAGTCTCCAAAATCTACGGTGACGACAGCGTCGCTCTCGACGAAGTGACGCTTACCATCAAACCGAAAGAATTCGTCTCGGTCGTTGGACACTCCGGCGCCGGCAAGACCACCTTGGTAAAAATGATTTTGGCCGAAGAAAAGCCCACCCGCGGCTCGATTTTTTTTGAATCGCAAGATATCCAAGCGATGCACCCTCGCGATATTCCGAAATATCGTCGTCGTATCGGCACTGTTTTTCAGGATTTTCGGCTTATTCCGAACAAAACAGTCTTTGAGAACATCGCTTTCGCCATGGAAGCCGCTGGCCGGCCCGACGTCGATATCGAAGCAGACGTGCCGCACGTCCTTGAGCTCGTCGACCTCTTGCCGAAAATTTGGAATTTCCCCGACGAACTCTCTGGCGGCGAAGCCCAGCGCGTCGCCATCGCTCGTGCCATCGTCAATCAGCCGGACATCATTATCGCCGATGAGCCGACCGGCAATCTCGACCCGATTAATACGAACGACATTATTCAGATTTTGAAAAAAATCAACGACCTCGGCACGACCGTCATTTTGACGACACACAACAAGGGCGTCATTGACACTTTGGGCGGTCGCGTTATCACCATGGACAAGGGCAGAATTGTCCGCGACGATTCAAAAGGCATGTATTCACTCTAAACATATGTTTTGGACAAACACAAAAAGAGTCATTCGCACGGGTTTCGTCAATTTCTGGCGCAACGGTTTCGTTTCGCTTTCCGCCGTGCTCATCATGACGGTTACGCTTCTTGTCGTCGGCGGACTTTTATTCTCGAACGCGCTTTTACAGACGACACTTGCTTCCGTCGAGAACAAAATCGACATTTCCGTCTATTTCGTCGGGTCGGCAGACCAAAGCGACGAGAGCGCGCTTCAGAACAAAATCGAGGCGTTGCCCGAAGTCGCTTCCGTGCAATTTGTTTCCGCTTCGGACACTCTTGCCGATTTTACCGCCCGAAATCAAAACG
Source organism: uncultured Candidatus Saccharibacteria bacterium (assembly GCA_964476815.1). Classification (GTDB taxonomy): domain Bacteria; phylum Patescibacteriota; class Minisyncoccia; order Phycocordibacterales; family UBA6065; genus DATKHE01. The sequence goes on along the minus strand of CAYZCB010000030.1, from coordinate 957 downwards.
ACGAGACGACGCTTGCCGCGCTCGACGAAGTGGGAGCAAATCCTTTCGGCGATTCTTTGGCTATCACGGCGAAAGACCCTTCGGAGTACCAAGATATCGCCACGTTTCTCTCTAGCGCCGGCACAATTGCCGACGGCACGAATATCATCGACAAGGTCAATTATTTGGAAAACAAAACCGCCATCGACACTCTAAGCAACGTCATCGTCGGCAGTCGTGAAATCGGTCTCGCGATTATTTTGCTTTTGGCCTTTGTCTCAATCATTATTGTTTTCAACACCATCCGTCTGGCTATCTACATCGCCAAAGACGAGATAGCCGTGATGCGACTTGTCGGCGCGTCGAATTGGTACATTCGTGGACCGTTCGTCATCACTGGCATTATGTACGGATGCGTGGCGGGCGTTATCACCCTTATTATTCTTTATCCGCTAACGTTGTGGATTTCGTCGGTTTCGACGACGTTTTTCTCCGGCTTTAGTCCGTTCGGATATTATCTTGGCGATTTCGCGAAAATTTTTCTCGTCATTATCGGCGCGGGAGCTTTCCTTGGGGCATTCTCGAGTTTTCTTGCCGTCAGGAAATATCTCAAGGAATAACGTATGATTTCATATCTTCAAGCGGCGGTTTTGGGAATTATTCAAGGCGTGACGGAACTTTTCCCCGTATCAAGTCTGGGGCACTCCGTCATCGTGCCGTCGCTTCTGTCCTGGAACATCGACCAAAACGCCGATCCGTTCGTCGTTTTTCTCGTAGCGACGCATTTTGCCACGGCGCTCGTCCTTCTTGGATTTTTTTGGAAAGATTGGGTCAAGATTTTCCAAGGATTTTTTCGTTCGATTATTTTCAGGAAAATTGCGGGTGACGGCTATGCACGACTCGCATGGCTCATCATCCTCGCCACGATTCCGGCGGGACTTTTGGGACTGATTTTTGAAAAGAAATTCGCGGCGCTTT